>NZ_LZGV01000016.1:0-130238 GCF_001690265.1 Gilliamella sp. HK2 | reverse complement strand
TCTGGCGGTAATAGCGCGGTGGTCCCACCTGACCCCATGCCGAACTCAGAAGTGAAACGCCGTAGTGCCGATGGTAGTGTGGGTATTACCCATGTGAGAGTAGGGTGCCGCCAGACTTTTAAATTTAGTGAAGCCCAGCAGTGATGCTGGGCTTTTTTACGTTTGGTATTTTATTTAATGGAGCGCTTATTTGTATAGTAATATCTAGAGCGGATAGCCCGAAGAATAACGTATTGAAGATGATAAGTTGATGTTGAATTGATGTTGGAATGAAATGAGTTCACTAATTGCCTTTAATAAACCGTTTAATGTTGTGACACAATTTTCGGTGCATGAAAAATATCAAACATTAAAAGACTATATTACATTACCTAATTTTTATCCCGCTGGACGCTTAGATACTGATAGTGAAGGGCTATTATTGCTAACAAATAATGGTAAATTGCAGGCAAAAATCAGCTCACCAAAGTTTAAATTACCCAAAACATATTGGGTACAGGTGGAAGGCGTTATTAATCAAAAAGCTATAGATAGGTTAAGAAAAGGAATTCAATTAAAAGAACTTTATACCGCACCGGCTATAGTAACTTTTCTTGATGAACCATTGCAATTATGGCAAAGAGTTCCTCCTATTAGAGAGCGCAAAACAATACCAACTTCATGGGTAAGCATTACAATCACAGAAGGAAAAAATCGACAGGTTAGACGTATGTGTGCTGCTGTTGGTTTTCCTTGTTTAAGATTGGTTAGAGTTCAAATAGGCGCATACAATCTGTTTGCTCATCAGTTGCCATTAAATGAATGGCGATATATCACAACTCAAGATCTTTATTTATAACCAATATTGGCTATGATCAACGAATTCCATCTTTTATAATGTTCTAAAAATATCGAATTAATTGGGCTTTATTCTAAAATAAGATAAAATGATCTTTAAGTGATCATGGGATGAATTATTTATGGTTGAACAAAAAAAAGAAGGGTTTTTCTCTCGTTTAAAAAAAGGTCTTTTTAAGACTAAACAGAATATTGGAGCTGGTTTTCTAAGTTTATTCAAAGGAAAAAAAATTGATGATGCTTTATTTGAAGAGCTAGAAGAGCAACTTATTATTGCTGATGTTGGTTTTGATACTACACATAAACTAATAAGCTCGTTAACTCAACAGGCTTCAAGAAAAGAATTAAAAGATGCTGATGCTCTTCAAGAACTTTTAAAACAAGAAATGAAGTCTATTTTAGATGGGGTAGATAAACCTTTAGAGGTGAGTAACCATAATCCATTTGTTATCTTAATGGTTGGTGTTAATGGTGTAGGCAAAACCACGACAATTGGCAAATTAGCTCGTCAATTTCAACAGCAAGGTAAATCAGTTATGCTTGCTGCTGGTGATACTTTTCGTGCAGCAGCCGTTGAACAGCTGCAAGTTTGGGGTGAAAGGAATCATATTCCTGTTATTGCGCAGCATATTAATGCTGATTCAGCTTCCGTTATTTTTGATGCAATACAAGCAGCAAAGGCAAAAAAAATAGATGTGTTAATTGCCGATACAGCAGGGCGTTTGCAAAATAAATCTCATTTAATGGATGAATTGAAAAAAATAGTCAGAGTGATAAAAAAACAAGATGAAACAGCTCCTCATGAGATCATGTTAACTATTGATGCCGGTACCGGCCAAAATGCTATTAGCCAAACTAAACTATTTAATGAAGCAGTAGGTGTGACAGGTTTGACATTAACTAAATTAGATGGTACGGCAAAAGGTGGTATTATTTTCAGTATTGCAGATCAATTTAATATTCCTATACGTTATATCGGCGTTGGTGAAAAAATTGAAGATTTGAGACCTTTTGTTGCCGATGATTTTATCAATGCCCTATTTGATGAAAAAGATGAATAGAGAAAATTCATGATCCAATTTCAGCGTGTAAGTAAGATTTATTCTGGTGGTAAGCCAGCACTGCAGAATATAAGTTTTACTTTATCATCCGGAGAAATGGCATTTTTAACAGGACATTCTGGAGCGGGTAAAAGTACGTTAATGCGGTTAACTTGTGGTTTAGAAAAAGCTAATGATGGTAAAGTGTTATTAAATGGCATTGATGTTTCAAATTTAAAAAAACACGATATACCATTTTTACGTCGCACTATTGGCATGGTGTTTCAAGATCATCAGTTATTAATGGACCATACCGTTTATGATAATGTTGCTATTCCATTGATCATTTTAGGTAAACCCGCGGAAGAAATTCGTAGCCGAGTTTCAGCGTCGTTGGATAAGGTTGGATTGATAGATAAAATGAAATTTTACCCAATACAATTATCGGGAGGAGAACAGCAGCGAGTGGGAATTGCGCGAGCAATTGTTAACCATCCAAGCGTCTTGCTTGCCGATGAACCGACAGGTAATTTAGACGATAAACTATCAAAAGATATTTTAAAACTTTTTGAAGAATTCAATCAAGCAGGTGTAACCGTCTTAATGGCAACACACAATATAGGACTTATTCGTCGCAAGCATCATAGAATATTGCATTTAACTGAAGGGCGTTTAGAGGTTAAAAATTGACGCGTAATTCTGCTAAATCGAAAGAAAATCAAAATAGCTTTTTGTCTCGTTGGAAAAGGCAAATTGGTTATGCTTGGCGCAATACATTTAATGATTTTACACAACATATTTTTGCATCATTACTGACTATTTTTGTTATTGCAATTTCTATTATGTTACCCACTATTAGCTATTTACTTTGGAAGAATGCTAATCAAGCTGCACATAAGTGGTACCCAACACCGAATCTCACTGTTTATATTAATAAAGAATTAACTTCAGAGCAGACAGCTGAATTATTGAGCAAACTTAAATATTTTATCGAGGTTGATAGAGTTGATTACCTTTCTCGAGAAGAAACAAAAGAAGAGTTTAAGGCATGGTCTGGTTTTAGCAGTGCATTAGATCTATTAGATGAAAACCCATTACCGGCAGTGGCGATTGTTATACCTAAAGAAGAAGCAAAAAATACAGAGATAGTGCATCGGTTACAAGCTGAATTACTCAATATTGAGGGGATAGATGATATAAAGTTAGATGATAGTTGGTTTACTAAATTAACTGCGTTAACAAATATGGTGAAATCTATTGTTTGGGTTATTTCAATCTTTATGATTATTGCTGTATCACTTGTAATAGGTAATAGTATTCGTTTGAATATTTTTGCTAGAAAACAAACCATAATTGTTATGCAATTAATTGGCGCAACAGAAGGTTTTATTCTGCGCCCTTTTTTATATAGTGGAATTTTTATTAGTTTTATTAGCGCTATTATTGCGTTGGCATTATCAGAAATATTTATTTTTCAAATAGAAGCAATCATATTGAATGTTTCTGATGCTTTTGGAACAATAATTCATATTGAAGGTTTATTATGGGATGAAAGCCTATTAATTTTACTTATTACTATAATTATTGGATGGTTTTCATCATTTGTTGCAACAAAAAAATATTTAAAAATGACAAAAATTACCTAGCTATTTCTACGTAACTAACTAAAATATATATTAGTATTGATGAGTAGCTAACTTAGGGATATTTTTATTGATTTTACATAAAAAGGATGAACTAATTTATAGTCTGAAGGTCAAAGTAATAAATAGACAGTAGTTTTACGTTTTTTGATTGTTACATCTAATTTATGTAACAAGAATTAGTTAAGATAAAGGGGGAGTTAAATGAATACTGATATAAAAATCCAAGTAGGTGCTTTAATTCCACAAGGTAACATTGAATCATATGTTCGTATGGTTAACACTTATCCAATGCTAACTGCAGAAGAAGAAAAATCATTGGGTGAAAAACTTTATTATCATGACGATGTCGATGCCGCAAGACAACTTATTTTGTCTCATTTACGTTTTGTCGCTCATATTGCTCGTGGTTATTCAGGGTATGGTTTACCACAGGCGGATTTGATCCAAGAAGGTAATATCGGTTTAATGAAGGCTGTGCGTCGTTTTAATCCAGAAATTGGGGTGCGTTTAGTTTCATTTGCAATCCATTGGATAAAAGCTGAAATTCATGAATATGTACTTAAAAATTGGCGTATTGTTAAAGTTGCAACAACCAAAGCACAAAGAAAGTTATTTTTTAACCTAAGAAAGACCAAACAACGTTTAGGTTGGTTTAATAATGCCGAAGTTGATATGGTGGCCAATGAGTTGGGTGTAAGCCGTAAGGACGTGCTTGAAATGGAGTCTCGTATGTCGGCTCAAGATATGTCATTTGATGTAGATAGTGATGATGATGATAATTCAATTGTTGCACCTTCTCTCTACTTAGAAGATAGTAACTCTGATTTTTCTAAGTCAATTGAAAATGATAATTGGGAAAATGACGCGACAGATAAGTTACATGATGCATTATCACAATTAGATGAACGTAGCCAAGATATCATTAAAGCACGATGGCTAGATTCTGATGATAGTAAATCAACATTGCAAGTGCTAGCCGATAAATATCGTGTTTCAGCTGAGCGGATTCGTCAACTTGAAAAAAATGCAATGAAGAAATTACGAGTTGCTATAGAAGCATAATTTTGTTTATTAATGTTAACTTCCTAAACCTTACTTATAAAGAGTAAGGTTTTTTTACAACTGATGTTTTCGAGATTAATTTTATTAAACAGCATGCATGTCGCCCAGAAGTGTTAGATTTATATTTTTTAACAATTTGCAACAAGCAAGGAAAGTAACAAAACAATGGCTAATTATTCATAATACCGAATAACTTTATGGGACATTAAATAAATATGAGGTAAATTGAATATAAAAGACTAAAACAGGTAATATAATTTTCTAGGTAAGTTATGTACTAACTATGGGGTATTTAAAAGGCAATATTACTCTAATCGTAGGAAATGAATAACCAAAATGCCACTTATATTCTCAATTAGCTAAAACCTATGTTACCTAATAATAGTATAAAGATATGAAGAAAAGCGGATTCGTTATATTATTTATTTTGCTATTATCTCCGTGCAATAAAATTAAGATAATGGAAGAAAATAATCACGAAAATCCTATAATAGTTAATAAAGCGTTAAATGATAGCGATAACGATACCATAAAAAAATTTATACATTTTAATCAGGTAAAACAGGCACCTATAGATTGTTTAATAAAAAAATATCCCCCTTTATGGGATAAAACTTTTATTTTGGGTAAAAAGGATGGTTTTATTACTGAGTTTAGAGCTGGTTTATTCAAGTTTTTTACACAAAAACAAATAAAAAGCAGGGATATTAAAATTAGGGAAGTCACATGGGCTAGCAATAAAGAAGAAAATCTAACCGTATGGTTTGAAGAAAAAGATGATAAATGGATTCCAGTAGAACATTCCATCTGGAATAAAAGAGCAGTGTTTTAAAGTTGATATTATTTGTCAACTATTTTTACTCTATCCAATCTTGTCTACAGCTTCAATTAAAGTTACAAATAAAGTATAGTGATTATTAATAACGCTCTTTAGGGTTTTAGCCAAGAATATAATCTTCAAATAAATTTGATTAATCGTATTTAAATAATATACAAAAAAACTAATTTCTTACAAAGATGTCCTTTTGGTATACAATAATATTACCTAGTTCCTAGTGGTATGTCCACACTTTTTAGTACCAAAAAGATAAGGTCATAGATTCATTTTATATTCAATGGGTGACTGGTAATTTAAAGACGAACGAAGCCTGTTGTAATTAAACCAATCTACATAGTGATTAAATTGCAACCTGAGTTGTTCAAGTGAATCAAAAATCGTGTTTGACACAAATTCAGTTTTCACCGCTTTAAATGTTGCTTCAACAACAGCATTATCATAAGGGCATCCCTTATGGCTTAATGAACGCTCAATTCCAAACTCCTTTAAACATTCATCAAGTAGATGATTATCAAATTCTTTTCCTCTATCTGAATGAAATAACTCAACTGAATTTAAGTTAATAGGGATTTGGCTGATAGCATCCATAACCAGTTGAGCATTTTTATGTTTTCCTGCACTTCGTCCCACGATTTCTCGATTGCTTACATCAATAATCATACAAAGGTAATGCCATTGTTGTTTTACTCTCACATAAGTTAAATCAGTCACTAACACTTTGCGTTGTTGGCCTACGGTAAACTCACGATTAAGTTGCTTACTTACTGTTGATTCGTTGCTTTGTTCTGTATTAGCACGATATTTTTTACAGGTATATTTTGATACTCATCCGTTTTCTTGCATGATTCGACCAATTCGGCGACGGGATAATAGTATGCTTTTCTTTCTAAGCGCTACTTGTAGTCGCCTTGTTCCATAGGATTGATAGTTATCGTTAAATACCGCTTTCACTTTTTTACTAAGCTCTTTGTCTGTTTTTTTACTGGTTAATTGTAGTTGATAATAGAAGCTATTTCTTGACACTTGTAAACATCGACATAACGCACGTAAACTATATCGATGTTGATTCTCGGTGATTAATTTGATTTTCGTTCTATTATCAACGCCGCTTGCTTTAGGATGTCATTCTCCATTAACAAACGCTTATTTTCTTTTCGTAGGGCTATGAGCTCATTTTCTTGAGCACTACGATTGGCCTGAGCTGTAAACTCACCAGTGGCTTGATATTGCTTGATCCACTTATCTAATGCGGATTTAGTCAAGTCGTATTCGGCGACAATATCTGCTCGTTTTTTGCCATTTTGGTATAACATTACCATCTGTTTTTTAAATTCATGAGTAAAACTGCGTTTTTCTCTTCTTGAAATGAGATTTGTCATTGTTGGTTCCTTTTGTTTTTTGGTTATCATAACAATGACCTTATTAAACTGGTACTAATTAGTGTAGCCTGTCCATTTTGCTGGTCCATCAAACATCTGGAACCCAGATAAGGGCTTCTTTACCCAGTCTACAGACCCCATTATGATAAAAACTTCCCTACTACTGGTGCTAATGGTTTGTACTTTTATTTAGGCATAGGTGGGGTAGGCCCAAGTACATTGAGTTGGCCATCGGTCATTCATGGTAATCCGCAAGTATGACAGTGGTTCCGACTAACCCATCTGCTGAGGATTGGCGTAGTTTTGATCGCCCAGGGGGATTACGTGTTACGTTAACGGGCAGATGAATTCCGATTCTCCAGGTAATATACCTCGTCCCTCTTGCCAGCGACATTCGAGTTAGTCGGTCAAGATAGTCATGGTAGTGCTGTTATCAAGTATGGATTTAAGTTAAAGCAGTGGTTCGTCACCCGAGGTGAATATAATTACTATGACTATTTTAATTCATTGTCTTGGTGTAGAAGTATCGGTTACCAGATGCCCAAGAGTAAGGGATTTTACTCATTCGCAGCGTATAGGTGTCATGGGTGGTTCTGGCTGTGAAGGTTCAGTCGGCACCACGCCATCTTCATCTAGTAATCATTACCAGCGCAATATTAACGCCGGTTTCCTCACTGAGTGGGGCAACTTGCTCAACTACCCTGGTGCCAGTTGTACCGACGACCACTGGACGAGTGACGCTACTCCGGATAGTGAACGGTTCGACCGGTTCATTGTGTGGATAGGCACTGGTGAGATATACAGATACCGGTCGAGAGACTCTAGCCAGACTTTTTGCGCCTCGGTCCTTAAACCCTAGTCCTTGGTCGTGAGGTTGATATGGACTAATCTAGCCGAGGCTATTTAAGAAAGGTTGCTGCGTAAGGCACAACCTTTCGCTTACAAGATCGGTGAACTAATTAAATAACGAAGCGAATTGGTTGCGTAAGTGACCTGCCAACGCCGAAAGCGGTGTTAGCAGTGGTAAAATTGGCATATAAAAGAATAGCTAAATTAAACACATCACAAAAAATCTTACTTTTTTAAATCTAATCTTTGTAAGATCGCGCTCTGCTTTTTAAAAAGCTATTTTTGACTGTACTATTTTATACAATTGTTACATAATGTTATTATAATAACATTATGGCTTTATCTTTGTTATTTTTGTAACATTACTATTCATTTACCTACTAACAATATTTATTAGACATTATTACAAAGACAATTTAAGGATCTCGTTATGAGCTATGCAAAGTATATTGATCATACTTTACTCGCAATGAATGCGACGGAAAATCAAATTCGTAAACTCTGTGATGAAGCCAAGGAATATCATTTTTATTCTGTTTGTGTGAATTCAGGTTATGTTCCTTTAGCTGCAAGCTTACTCAATGGCAGTGATGTTAAAGTTTGTTCTGTCGTTGGTTTCCCTCTTGGTGCTATGCTGACTTGTGCTAAAGCTTATGAAACCGAAATGGCGATTAAAGCGGGCGCACAAGAAATCGATATGGTGATTAATGTAGGCTGGTTAAAAAGCAATGATTGGGACGCTGTTAAAAATGATATCGAAGCGGTATTTAAAGCTTGTGGTCAAGTGCCATTAAAAGTCATTTTAGAAACCTGTTTATTAACGAAAGAAGAAATTGTTAAAGTCTGCACCATTTGTAAAGAAATCGGAGTGGCTTTTGTTAAGACTTCAACAGGCTTTAGTGTTGCTGGTGCCACTGTTGAAGATGTTAAATTAATGCGCAAAACCGTGGGCGATAAGATGGGTGTGAAAGCGTCTGGTGGTATTCGCAATCGTGAAACGGCGGAAGCAATGATCCAAGCGGGTGCAACACGACTAGGTGCAAGTGCTGGTATTGCTATTGTTTCTGGTAACACTACATCATCAAGCAATTATTAATCAATAAACCCATCAATAAGCGACGTTATGTTGCTTATTGTTGTTGATGGAATCTGAATGGAAACGCAATCACAATCACAAAAAAGAATTAATGAGCTCATTCAAATTTTAACAAAAACTGATAAGATTCATTTAAAAGATGCTGCTAAGCTGTTAGCGGTTTCAGAAATGACCATTCGGCGAGATTTAAATAGTGTTCCTGCCTCATTAAGTGTTTTAGGTGGCTATATTGTCAGCGATGCTCGTTATCAAGCAACACAATATTTTGTTTCAGACCAACAAGATAAACAAGTTAACGAAAAGTTACACATTGCTAAACGAGCAAGCAAATTAGTTTTTGATAATGATACCGTCTTTTTTGATTGCGGTACCTCAATACCTTTTATTATTGATGCTATTGATGATTCCGTTACTTTTACCGCTATTTGTTATTCATTAAACGCATTTTTAGCATTACAAAATAAGCCGAATTGTAAGACAATTTTATGTGGTGGTCAGTATCAGGTAAATAATGCGATTTTTACCACCACTATAGGGCAATATAGTGAATTGAATTGGATTTGCCCAAATAAAGCGTTTATTTCGGCAGCTGGGATTGATATAACCCGTGGGGTAACTTGCTATCATTTTGAAGAGCTAGATAAGAAGTTGCAAGCCATGAAAAAATCGAATGATAATATTTTGATTGTTGATCATACTAAATTTAATCAAGTTAAGCCGGCTTTTATTGGCGAGTTAACGCTGTTTAATCAAATTATTACAGATAAAGCTCCTGCTAAGGAATTTATCACTTTTTTCAATAACCATAACATTAACTTGATGTATTAATATGAAAAATATCGCAATCTTAGGATCGACTGGCTCAATTGGTTGCAGTACTTTAACCGTTATTGCTCAAAATCCACATCAATTTAAAGCTTATGCTTTAGTTGGTGGCAATAATGTGATAAAAATGACTGAGCAATGTTTAGACTTTAAGCCAAAATACGTAGCCATGGCAACAGAGCAAGCGGCTGCTCAATTAAGAGCAAATCTTGCTAATCTAAAATTGGATGTTGAAGTATTAAGTGGTGAACAAGCTATTTGTGATTTAGCGCAATTGCCAGAAATAGATCAAGTTATGGCGGCTATTGTTGGGGCAGCTGGACTAAAGCCAACCCTTGCTGCCATTAAAAAAGGTAAACGTATTTTGCTTGCCAATAAAGAATCACTAGTGACTTGTGGGCATCTATTTATGCAAGCGGTTAAAAAGTATGGTGCTGAGCTATTACCTGTAGATAGTGAACATAACGCGATTTATCAAAGCTTGCCAACCGAAGTACAGCATAATTTAGGTTTTGCTAATTTGGCTGAGCAGGGTATTACTAAGATTGTTTTAACTGGCTCTGGCGGGCCATTTCGCGATTGGGCGTTAGATAAGCTTGTATCAGTTACACCAGAGCAAGCCATTGCTCACCCTAACTGGTCAATGGGTAAAAAGATTTCTGTCGATTCGGCCACTATGATGAATAAGGGATTAGAGTACATTGAAGCACGTTGGTTATTTAATGCCAGTGCTGAGGAAATGGAAATTCTTATTCATCCGCAATCGATTATTCACTCTATGGTACGTTATCAAGATGGAAGTGTGTTGGCTGAACTGGGAGTGCCAGATATGTGTACGCCAATTGCCTATGCTATGTCTTACCCTGATCGGGTTCCATCGAGTGTGCCACCGTTGGATTTTTGCCAAATTTCGGCTTTAACATTTAAACAACCTGATTTTAATCGTTATCCTTGTTTAAAATTGGCGATAGAGGCATCCAATCAAGGTCAGGCTGCCACAACAGCACTGAACGCTGCCAATGAAGTTGCGGTTGAGGCTTTTTTGCAAAATAAAATTGGTTTTATGGATATTGCTAAAAATTTATCAAAAACCTTAGAAAAATTAACTTTTCCTGAACCGTCAACTATTGATGATGTTTTTATAATAGATCAGTGGGCAAGATCACAATGTGGCCAGTGCTAAATATTATTTAGTTTTAACAAACAATGAATTAAATTTAAGTAAGGGCAGTTGATAACCAAAATTATGGTTTTACTACCCCATTAGTGGCACTCTTTGTTAGGCCATTTGTTTCGCAGTTAATGTAGGGTTATCGCTAATAAATGATTGTAAAAATACACTATCAGGTAATGCGGTTAATGCGCCTTTTTGAGTAGTTGCTAAGGCACCACAAGCACTAGCTATAGTCATCATGCTTTCTAACATTAGCTTATCTTCTGGCATGCCTGATGATGCAATACTGCTTAATAATCCTGCTACAAAAGCATCACCCGCGCCAGTGGTATCAACGCTATTTACATGAAACGAATCAAAAGTAAAGATTTTACCTTGCCATAATACAATACTGCCATCTTTACCTTTGGTAATGAGCTTTAATGGTGCTTCATAGTGTTGTTGTAGCTTTCTTAGTGCTTCATGCCAATCATTGCATTGTGTTAACCAAAATAGTTCTTCATCCGATAACTTGAGGATATCAGCATCATGGCAAAATTGCGTAATAGTTGTGCGCATTTCGTTTTTATTTGGCCACATCTGCTCGCGCAAGTTAATATCAAAGCTGATTAAGCCACTTTTAGCTGTAAGGCGTTCGATTGCTGTTTTGACTGTTTGCCGGCAAGGATGCCCGACGAGAGCTAAAGAACAAAAATGTAAAATATCTTGGTTGAAATCAGGTATCGCTTGCTGAGACAAAAATTGATCAGCTGAAGGTGACACAAGAAACGTAAAACTGCGTTCGCCATTTTGACCTAAATCGACAACTACAGTACTGGTTCGATGTTGTTCATCTTTTTCAAGGCATTGACAATCAACGTGATATTTACGGAAAGTCGTTTCCATAAAATCACCAAAAGGATCATTACCCACCCGACCAATAAAAGCGGAAGGTAATCCTAATTTAGCAACACCAATAGCAACATTAGCTGGTGCCCCACCAGCGCAAGCTTGATAATTCATATCGCCAAATGGCAACAAATCAATGACAGCATCTCCAAGGGACCAAACTTTAGTATTATTCATTTTTCAACTCGATTATAGTTAGTGACTGCGGTAATCTAGCACAGGTATAAATTACTTGTGCTTTGTAAAATACATCATCTTTTTTACTTTTTAATAACATCATTGATGTTTAATTTTTTGTTGAATTAATTATGACTTGTTTTTAAAAGTCTGCCATAAACTAAATTATTTAACAAAAAATTCATTGTTGATATTAGAAATATGTGACTATCATCACATATTTTATCGCTAACTACATTAATAGTTAACGTTAACAATTAAATTGGGATACTATTTAGTTAAAGGTATCTAATATTGGATAAAAAGGGGATTTTTATGTCTACTGCTATTGATAAAGCCAATCAAGCTGTCAAAAATTTAGAAAAAGTAATGAATAAACAATACTATCCTCATTTTCATTTAGCACCAGCCGCAGGTTGGATGAATGATCCTAACGGTTTAATTTATTTTAAAGGCCAATATCATGCTTTTTATCAGCATCACCCTTATGATGAAAACTGGGGACCAATGCATTGGGGACATGTAGTTAGTGATAATTTAGTCACATGGAAAAGGCTACCAATAGCCATTGCTCCTGATCAAGAATTTGATAAATCAGGCTGCTTTTCAGGATCGGCAGTGGATTATAATGGCAAATTATGTTTATTTTATACTGGTCATATTTGGTTAAATGGGCAAGGTAATGATGAGCAAATTGAGCAAACCCAATGCCTTGCAACTAGTAAAGATGGCATTCATTTTGAAAAACAAGGCACCGTACTTACGCCAAAAAGCGGAATTATGCACTTTCGCGATCCTAAAGTGTGGCAACAAGATGGTAAATGGTGGATGGTAGTCGGTCAACGAACCCCACAAGACATCGGGCAAGTTTTGTTATTTCGATCGGATGATCTAAAAAATTGGCAATTTGACCATGTTTTGGTGAGTGATATCGATCCTGATGTTTATATGCTTGAATGCCCTGACTTTTTTCCACTTGGTGATAAATGGATCCTTATGTTTTCGCCACAAGGTATGAAAGCAAAAGGTTATCAATATCGTAATCGCTTTCAATCAGGTTACCTTGTAGGTGATTGGCAACCAGGGCAACAATTCTCAATGATTAAACCTTTTCAAGAAATGGATTTTGGCCATGATTTTTATGCACCTCAATCATTTCTTGCTGCTGATGGTCGGCGCTTAATTTTTGCTTGGATGGATATGTGGGAATCAATTATGCCAAGTAAAAAAGATAAATGGGCTGGAGCATTTACCCTTCCCCGTGAGCTCATTTTAGATCAAGATAATAAAGTCAGAAATCGTCCCATCAAAGAGCTTGAAGCATTACGAGAAAAGCCAAAATTATTTGAGGAATTAACCCTTACTAATGAGCTTAAAAATACTAATATTGAATCTATTAGCTGCGAGCTTAACGTTGAATTTGATTTGACGCAAAGCACGGCTGAACGATTTGGCTTACAGCTAGCAGCAACGAAAGACGGTAAACAAGCGACATTATTATATGTTGATCTACAATCTAAGCGGATTGTACTTGATCGTAGTTTATCGGGGCTTGAATTAAAAGGTTATCGTAGCGTACCATTACCAAAAAAACAAAAATTAACTTTGCATGTATATGTTGATGCTTCATCTGTTGAAGTTTTTATTAATGGTGATTTATATAGCTTTTCAAGCCGTATCTATCCTAAGTTACCAGCAGAGCGAATTGTCAATCTATTTGCTGAAAATGGTAGTGCTAAAATCACCAATCTAGAAAGTTGGCAGTTAAAATCTATTTATGCGTAATGCCTATTCACTGCCAATTGGCAGTGAAGTTTGGCTTTGAAAACTGAGCTTTTTATTGAGAAGTTTTAAATGTTGTGCGATAAATGGCTTTTTAGGTAACATAATTGATCATACAATTTGTGTCATAAGTTTATTATTACTCCATACCACATAATCGCACAATAAATGATAATGTAGAGCCATCAACGCAGACCATTATTTTTAATGGTTATTAAATGTTTGCTTAGCATCGGGTTTATCATAAACGCCAAAATGATCAACTATTGTACTGCTAGCTTTATTCAACCCTAAAACTTCTACGTGTGCACCTTCTTTGCGGAATTTAATCACAACCTTATCTAAGGCTGCTACAGCCGTTATATCCCAAAAATGCGCTTGGGTAAGATCTATTGTTACCTTTTGCACAGCCTCTTTTAAATCAAATGAACTAATAAATTTTGCAGAAGAGGCAAAAAATACTTGTCCATATACTTTATAAATACATTGCTGTTTAACTGGTTGCTCCTTTTTAATTTGCAAATAATGGGCAACTTTATTGGCATAAAACAATGATGCTAGTAATACTCCCGTAAATACGCCGTAAGCAAGATTATGGGAAAATACGACGACAATGACTGTTGCAAGCATAACAATATTGGTTGAAAGTGGGTACGATTTAAGGTTTTTTATCGAGTCCCAGTTAAAGGTGCCAATTGAAACCATGATCATGACAGCAACTAATGCCGCCATGGGTATTTGGCTCACCCAGTCTTGCAAAAAAACAACTAATAATAAAAGTATAGATCCTGCTATCAATGAGGATAAACGCGTTCGCCCTCCTGACTTCATATTCACCATTGATTGACCAATCATAGCGCA
The DNA here is from genome assembly GCF_001690265.1 of Gilliamella sp. HK2. Classification (NCBI taxonomy): domain Bacteria; kingdom Pseudomonadati; phylum Pseudomonadota; class Gammaproteobacteria; order Orbales; family Orbaceae; genus Gilliamella; species Gilliamella sp. HK2. The sequence goes on along the minus strand of NZ_LZGV01000016.1, from coordinate 115,784 downwards.
ACCAGCCATACCACCAAAAAAGCCGGCGATAATATTGGCGATACCTTGCCCTTTGCACTCTCGGTTTTTATCACTTGGTGTATCGGTTATATCATCCACAATGGTTGCGGTCATCATCGACTCCAATAATCCCACAATTGCTAATGAAATTGAGTAAGGCAGAATAACCAATAATGTATCAAGATTAAAAGGCACATTAGGGAGCAAAAAGGTAGGTAAGCTCGTAGGGAGTGCTCCCATATTACCAACGGTTCTTATATCCATCCCAAAATATATGTAGATACCCGTAAGGATAAGAATACAGAGTAACGGTGATGGCAAAATTTTTCCTATTTTAGGGACATAAGGGAAGAGATAAATAATAGCAAGCCCTGCAATAGTCATCATATAGACATGCCATGTTACATTGGTCAGTTCAGGAAGTTGTGCTAGAAATATTAAGATCGCTAATGCATTAACAAAGCCGGTTACTACTGAGCGTGATACAAAACGCATTAAATTTCCTAATTTAACAAAACCTGCAATAATCTGAAAAATACCGCATAGTATGGTTGCAGCTAGTAAATATTCAATCCCATGTGCTTTAACCAGACTTGCAACTAATAATGCCATTGCACCAGTAGCCGCAGAGATCATTCCAGGACGGCCACCCACAAAAGCGGTAATAACCGCTATACAAAAAGCAGCATATAATCCCACCTTGGGATCAACACCTGCAATAATTGAAAAAGCAATTGCTTCAGGAATAAGGGCAAGAGCTACAACGATACCTGATAAGACATCGTTTCTGATATTTGAAAACCATTCTTGACGTAAAGATTGCATTGAATTTTACCACCACTGAAAAAACAAAAGAAAATTACAGCGTGAAGCAATGCGTTAGAAAATTGTCAAAATTTGATAGGGAAGCCTGACTTCTGTGCATCACGCGAGTAATTATAATTATTATTGATAAGAACAACTCGCAATAAACTACACAGCTATACTCCAAAATGAAATTTATTTTTTCATAATAATAAAACTTAACTAGTTGTACAAGGTTAATTTCTTAACTATAGTTAAATATTATAATATCTTAAAGGGGTTAAAGTGCGATAACATTAGTAATGCCTAACCTAAATAGAATAAATGTAATCTGTTGGGTTTTCACCCAAATATTAGTCTATGCTGACCTTAGCAAATGGCTCTTTTTGGTAATACAATTGTTCATATTCTTGTGGCAATATTCAACCACTAGTTAGTAAGATATAGACCTACTTAATTATCAATTGATTGACGTATATTTATGTTTGACAATAACATGATATGAATGATGGGTATTTTTACGTATTACACGCTAAATGATAAATACCGCATTACTCGTTTTAATAGTCTTTAATTTTTCTTATAAAGATTGTCTTTCTAAATAAGGTGATGCTACAGGTATTATTTCATTTTGGTTTTTGCCATCAATAATATGTAAAGCTGCTTGTTCACCAATCTCATAATGAGGCAATTGGACTGTTGTCAATGGCGGATAAAATAGCTCGCCAGTACCCACCATATTGTCGTAACCTAGCACCGCAACATCATTTGGAATATGAAAACCCCGACCAAGTAAAAATTGATAAGCGACAAAAGCGATCCGATCGTTACCACAAATTAATACATCAAAATCTGGTTTTTTATTACAATGTTGTTTCAATATATCAATTGTCACCATATATTCTTGAGCTAGGTTAGCTGACAAAATTGATGTGTGATAACTGGTAATATCATCCAAATTGTTACCTGCATCAATCCATGCTTGTTCGGCTGCTGTGCGCCTAGTTTTTCCTGCTAGCGTTTTTTCTGATAAATAGATACATAATGGTTTTTTATAACCTTTCTTTATTACCTGTTGCATGGCTTGATATTGACCTAAATAGTCATCAGGAATATAGCAAGCTAACTTTTTTGAATCCGTTATACAGTTGGCTAATACAACATTTTTATCTAATAGCTTTTCAGGAAGTTCAACTTTTCTTAGTCCCATTGTGGTATAGATGATACCGTTAGGGCGATACGATAGCAGGGTATTGATGGCATGATCGGCATCTTTATCATCAAATAAATTAACAATAAAGGTATTCCAACCGTGATTTTGTGCGGTTTTTTCTATGGCTTGTAGTAATTCTACTGAAAATGGCGTCATGGCGGTTTCTAATGCTAATACACCAATAGCACAAGGTCCTGAACTATCACCGCGAATTTTTCTTGCCGATAAATCAGGAACATAATTAAGTTGTTCAATAGCTTGTTTAACGCGTTTATAAGTCTTTTTATTTAATTTTTCAGGATTATTTATTGCGCGTGAAACAGTCATTAATGAAACCGATGCTAGTTTCGCAACATCCTTAAGAGAAGCCATTGTTATATCCTTTTGTTCAATAAGATAAAAAATAGTTATTAGCCATTACTCATGCATGATGATAGCACAAATTTAAACGAGAAAAAGTGTGAGGAAAATAACATTTATGATAATTGGTTCTATCCATTTCGTCTGAAATATGCCCATAATGTTAACATTAACATGTTAACGTTAAACCTACCTAAACTTCAACAACATAAGAGTAATAAACATGAATATGATACAAAATAGAAATTATTGGTTCTCATCTGGCTACCTTATTACTTTTTACGCGGCATGGTCGCTTTGGTGGTCTTTTTATGCAATTTGGTTACAAAAAAAAATTGGGTTATCGGGTGAACAGTTAGGTATTGTTTATGCGGCTAACTCTGCTGCTGCAATGTTTTTCATGATTTTCTACGGCATTATTCAAGATAAATTACAAATAGGAAAAGCGGTAGTGACCTTTCAAAGTATCATTATGGTACTGATTGGACCGTTCTTAATTTATGTGTATGAACCTTTATTGCGACATGATTTTATTTGGGGAGTTTGTCTCGGTGCACCTGTTTTAAGTGCTAGCTTTATTTCAGGCAGTGCTTTGATTGATTCTTTTATCGAACGTATTAGTCGATTATTTGGATTTGAATTTGGTTCTGCGCGGTTTTGGGGATCATTTGGTTATGCGGCGGCAACCTTTGTTGCAGGTATTTTATTTGGTATTGATCCCCATATTAATTTTTGGATGGCATCGGGTGTTGCTGTTATCTTTTTGACTATTAACATTATTTTTAAACCCAAAAATGGTCAAATGCCAACGGCTCATAATAAAAATATTGCAGCAGAAAAAATATCAACCATACCAACAATGGGTGAAATTTTTTCACTATTTGGATTGAAAAAGTTTTGGTTGTTTGTTCTTTTTGTTATCGGTACTTATAGTTTTTATACTATTTATGATCAGCAATTATTTCCGAATTTTTATACGAGCTTTTTTGAAAAATCAGAAGATGGTTATCAAATCTATGGCTATTTAAATTCATTTCAAGTCTTTTTAGAAGCAACTTGTATGATTATAGCGCCTTATTTTATTAACAAAATGGGGGCTAAAAAATCATTGTTAGTTGCAGCGTTAGTTATGATTTGCCGAATTGGGTTATCGGCAACATTAGATAATATTTACCTAATTTCATTTGTTAAACTATTTCATGCGATTGAAATTCCATTATTTATTTTAGCCATGTTTAAATATATCGTAAGCCATTTTGACGCTCGATTATCCGCTACGCTTTATTTAGTTGGTTTTAATATTTCATCAAACCTTGGCGTTATTGTACTATCATGGCTAGTGGGTAAATTATTTGATAATACTGGCTATGCGACAACATTTTATGTGCTTTCTGGTGTTGTTTTACTTACTTCAGTAATAGCAATATTTACTTTAAGTGATGATAAGAAAGCGAACTGCGACTAGTTGGGGTATTCATTAAAAAATGGAAACATACGTTGCCATTTGACTTTTTAATGATGCCAGCTTAATACAGTACTTGCTTCCAAGGTAAGTTTGCGAAACAATGTTAGCAATTTTAGTTAATGTGTATAGGAACTTGTTGTGAACGATGCAAAGATTGTTGTTAAACCCGAAATGTTATGGCAAACCATTCGACAAGAAGCCTCAGCATTAGTTGAAAGCGAACCGATGCTAGCTAGTTATTTCCACGCAACTTTACTAAACCATGAAAAGCTAGGGGATGCTTTAAGTTATATTTTAGCCAATAAGCTTGTTTCTCAGGTTATGCCTGCTATTGAAATTCGTGAAATTGCTCGGCAGGCGTACGAAGCAGATGAAAGCATTATTCAATCAGCTATAAATGATATTATCGCTGTCTATATTCGCGATCCTGCAACTAATTATTACTCAACACCACTACTTTATTATAAAGGCTTTTTATCATTACAAGCTTATCGGATTGCTCACTGGCTTTGGATGCAAGATCGTAAATCACTAGCCATTTTTTTACAAAGCCAGATTGCGATAGTGTTTGGTGTTGATATTCATCCCGCAGCTCAAATTGGTTGTGGCGTGATGTTTGATCATGCGACAGGAATTGTGGTTGGTGAAACAGTGGTGATTGAGAATGATGTTTCTATCTTACAATCAGTAACATTAGGCGGAACAGGTAAACAAAACGGTGATCGTCACCCCAAAATACGCGAAGGGGTAATGATTGGGGCACATTCAACAATTTTAGGTAATATTGAGATAGGTAAAGGTGCTAAAATTGGTGCTGGCTCTGTGGTGTTGGATCCTGTGCCACAACATACAACCGTTGCTGGTGTGCCAGCGAAAGTGGTTGGTTGCCCTGATTGTGAAAAACCAGCTTTAAATATGGATCAAGATATTTAATTGCTATTAACTAATGTAAAAACTCCGTTGATATCTATCAACGGAGCTTTAGTAAATTACTTAGTATTAAGATTTACATCCATTGTTGGATATGGAATATTAATGTTGTTTTCTGTTAGCGCATTTTTGATATTTTCAAGTAACTCCCCTTTTACTGAACCGTAATTTTCATTTAATGTCCAAACTAATACATTAAAATTCATTGAGGAAGCATCTAAGACATCTAACCGGATGGTTGGCTCTTTGCTGGTTAATATATTACTGGTTTTATCAACCGCTTGTTTTAACACTTGGTATACTTTTTGAATATCTGAGTTATAGCCTACATTGATCACTAAATCTAAACGCCTTTCAGGTAAGCGTGTATAGTTAATAATATTGGCACTGACAACCTGACTATTAGGGATCACAACTAGTTCATTGGTAGGGGTAACAATAGATGTTGAAAATATCTGTATGGAATCAATAACACCTTGCTGGCTATTGATGACTACTGTTTCACCGACTTTAAATGGTCGAAAAATAATTAAAATAACGCCTGCTGCAAAGTTAGATAGCGAGCCTTGTAATGCCAAACCAATAGCTAAACCAGCAGCACCAATAACAGCGACAATCGAAGCGGTTTGTACGCCCAATTGACCTAAAACGGCAACTAATGTCATTACCATAAAGGCATAGTACGACAAAGCGCTGACAAATTTAACTACCGTCGGATCAACGTGGCGATTTAATAATATTCGTTTTAATTGCTTGCTAATAAATTTAGCGATAGTTCTACCAATAATAAAAATAATAATAGCAAAGCAAAAATGTGCAATATAGCTAAAAACCACTCCATCGTACCTTTTGATAAACGAAATGGCATGATTTGAAAAATCTTCAAAATTCATCGTATTATCCTCAGTAATCGGTAATAAAAATTTTTAACAAGGTATTGGTTTACCAAATTGATTAAACCAATTGTTTGGCTAATAAAGCCCAACGTGTGTCAAAATTAGTTGTTGGTAGATATTTAAAGCCTGAACGAGAATATCGTGCCATCATGCCCTCACAAAAAGCTAACAATTGGCTAGATAAAATACGCTCATCTGTTATGAATGCAACTCCTTCACGAATTTTTCGCTCACGTAGAACTTGTTTGATTTGGGTTTCAATGCGTTCAAATAGCTGGCTAATACGTTCTTGTAATTGTTCTTGCTCAAACATTAATGCGTGGCCAGTCATAATTCTGGTTAATCCTGGATTTTTTTCAGAAAAACCTAATATCAACGCAAGAATAAGCTGTAAGCGAGTAAATGTAGCAGATTGTTCTTGTATAATCACATTAATACGAGATAACAAGATATCTTCAATATAGACAATTAAGCTTTCAAACATTTTTGTTTTGCTTGGAAAATGTCGATATAGCGCAGCTTCAGAGACACCTACCATTGCGGCTAATTTAGCTGTTGTGATTCTCTGAGTCCCTTCATTGGATTCGAGCATCGTTGCCAATGCTTGTAATATGTCTTCTTTGCGATTTTTATTTTTGCTACTCACGATCATTTTTTACCCGAATGTCCAAATCCACCTTCACCGCGTGCTGACTCAATAAATTCATCAACAATATTAAATTCTGCTTGCACAACTGGAACGATAATTAATTGGGCAATTCTATCACCTGCTTCAATCACAAAAGGCGTTTGGCTACGGTTCCAAACAGGAACAAATAGCTGACCTTGATAATCAGAATCGATTAAACCAACCAAATTACCAAGCACAATACCATTTTTTGAACCAAGTCCTGATCGAGGCAATACTAATGCAGCCAAGCTAGGATCAGCAATATGCATTGATAGCCCCGTAGGTGTTAAGATGGTTTCGCCTGGTTTTATTTCAGTTGTTTTATCAAACATCGCTCGTAAATCAATACCCGCAGATCCTTCCGTTGCATAGGTAGGTAGTGGAAATTCATTCCCCAGTCGTTTGTCTAATACTTTTATATCAATTTTTCTTTTCATCATGACTCGCTTTATATCGTGTTATAACAGCTTGAAGTAACTGTGTTGCTAATTGTTGTTTACTGCTTAATGGTAACGTTTGCTTACCACTTTGCCAATATAGTGTTAATGAATTTTGATCGGAATTAAAGCCAATAGTTTTATCTGAAACATCATTAGCACAAATTAAATCTAAGTTTTTATCGATTAATTTTTTTATTGCATAAGCTTTAACATCATTGGTTTCAGCAGCAAATCCAACAACAAAAGGCCGATGGCTTTTTAGTGCTGCTACACTTGCAACAATATCGGGATTTTTAACTAATTTAATAGTAAGTTCATCGTTATCGCTTATTTTTTTGATTTTTTGCGTTGCAATTGTTTTAGCATGATAATCAGCAACAGCGGCGCAAGAAATAAAAATAGTTGATTTTTGCGCGTGATTTAGTGCTTCATCGTACATCTGTCTAGCGCTTTTAACGTCAATTCGGTTGACATTATTTGGTGTATTTAAATGAACCGGTCCACTAATTAACGTCACTGTTGCACCCATTTGTGCCGCCGCGTTTGCAATAGCAAAGCCCATTTTTCCTGAGCTGTAATTACTAATGTAACGAACAGGATCAATCTCTTCAATGGTTGGACCTGCTGTAATTGTAATAGACAAACCTGAAAGCACCGACTTTTTAGAAAAAAAGTGAGCAATTTCTTCAACAATAGTATGCGGTTCAAGCATTCGGCCTGGACCGATATCTCCGCAGGCTTGATATCCATTATCAGGGCCTAAAATTAGGGTATTTCTTGATGCTAATACTGATAAATTATGTTGAGTTGCTGCGGCTTTATACATTTGTTGATTCATCGCAGGTGCAATAGCAATCGGTGCAGAGCTTGCTAAGCAAATGGTAGAAAGCAGATCATCGGCAATTCCATTTGCCATTTTGGCAATTATATTTGCTGTAGCGGGAGCAATTAGGACAAAATCAGCCCATTTTGCGAGTTCAATGTGGCTCATAGAAAGCTCAGCTGAAGGATCAAATAGATCACTTGATACCGGATTGCCAGATACGGCTTGTAGGGTCATTTTGGTGACAAAATGGCTAGCCGAATCAGTTAAAACGACATGCACTTGCGCACCAGCTTTCTTTAAATGGCGAACAAGATCAGGGCATTTATAAGCAGCAATGCCACCTGTAATTCCTAATAAAATACGTTTACCAGATAAACTCATGAGAAGCTTCCTTCACACCTAAAATGAAAGCGCTATATTACCACAATTAAATTAGATAATAAGTAGCTCTTTTGCGTTGGCTAATGTTGCATCTGTAATTTTATCGCCACCTAATAATCTCGCTAACTCATTTAACCGTCCATCATTGTCTAATTTTTGCATATCTGTGGACGTTTTTTTGCTATTAGTTTGTTTACTAACAAAGTAATGCTGATTAGCTTGCCCTGCTACTTGTGGTAAGTGCGTAACGGTAATAACTTGCGTTGATTGCCCTAGCTCTCTTAATAGCTGCCCTACTTTGGCGGCAGTTGGGCCGCTGATACCGACATCAATTTCATCAAAGATTAACGCAGGCGTATCCATTTTTTTGGCCGTTAACACTTGAATTGCTAAAGCAATACGGGATAATTCGCCACCCGATGCGACTTTAGCCAGCGGTTGTGGATTTTGACCGGCATTAGTACTGACTAAAAATGTTACTTGATCAGCCCCATCGCTGTTTAATCGATTTTCGTTAAAAGCAATATCTATACTTAATTGTCCATTTGGCATAGATAATTCATGCATCGTTGCGGTCACGTTTTTCGCTAACGTTTTACTGATTGTTAAGCGTTTTTGGTGTAATTTAGCCGCAATTTCAATAGCAATTTGATGATATTTTTTTATATCTGTTTTCAGTTGCTCGCTTTGCTCATCTTGTTGATTAATTTGTTTAAATTCAGCTAACAAATTTTGATGTAATTCGGGTAGAGTTTCGGGAGATACATGATGTTTGCGAGCTAAAGCAATTTGCTTTGAAATTCGCTGTTCAAGTTGCATGGCGCGAGCAGGATCGAGTTCTAAACGCTCGCTATAGTGGCGCAGTTCATCACTTGCCTCTTTAATTTGGATAGAGGCTTCTTCTAACATGTTATAAACGCTATTTAAGAAAGGGTCGAGTTCAGCTAGTTCTTGAACGCTATTTTTTACGCTACTTAGTAAATTATTAACATTATAATCATCAGTTTCATCTAATAGCATGACTGATTGTTGACTAAGGTTAATTAATTGTTCACTGTTTGATAATCGCTTGTACTCTTCGTCAATTTGTTGATATTCTCCTTCAATTGGCGAAAACTCATTAAGTTCTTTTAACTGATATTGCAAAAGTTGCATATGTGCGTCACGTTCTTGCCGTGAAGCTTCGTATTGTTGGTAAGTACGCACTGCATCTTTCCATTGCTTATAAGCTTGATGCATCTGTGTTAGCAGTGTTGGCTCATTCATATAATGATTTAGTAACAACTGTTGATAGTCACTGCGCAAAAGCCTTTGATGTTCATGTTGGCCATGAATTTGAATGAGCATCTGCCCCAAATCTTTTAATTGCGAAATCGGTACTGCACGACCATTAATAAAAGCCTTAGAACGTCCATCTTGATTAATAACGCGCCGTAAAATACATTCATTGCCTTCATCAAGTTGGTTTTCACTGAGCCAAGCAAAAGCAGCAGGTGTATCATCAAGTACAAAACTTGCAGAAATATCAACGCGATCTGCACCATAGCGAATCGATGAGGCATCGGAACGATTGCCTAAACATAATCCCAATGCATCAATGGCAATCGACTTCCCTGCACCCGTTTCACCGGTAATAGCGGTCATACCCGAAGTAAAATCGACAAGAAGCTGATCCACAATAGCAAAATTATTAATAGTTAGTTGAGTTATCATAATAAATTAATACATAAGGCTAGTTATAATATTGGCAGTATAGCAGTAAAAATACTGTAAATAAATACAGGTGATTGTTTTTATTTTTTTGGGGAGAGCTTGTGCTCAAGTATAGGGATATTGATAAAATTATTTTGTAGTATGAATATTAATAATAATGATTAGATGCAACTCAAAAAAATGAATTAGCTGAGATTGAGCATCAATTACGGTAAGTTGAGTGTAAAGGGATAATTGATTCTAAATTATGATTTATTTATTATTCTTAGATAAAATTTAAATAAAGAGAAATAAAATGGGATTACCAAAAGAATTTAGGACTGAACAAATATTGGCATTGGAAAATGAGTTTAAAGAATTTGAAGTTGAGTTATTAGAAAATTTAACTAATGAAGACTTTAGAATATTAGGTATGTATATACAAACTTACAATTTTATTGATTTAAACATTAGGCGTTGTTTTAATATATTAAAAGAAAAAGGAATTTTAATTACAAGTCAAAAAGAATTACATATTATTCCTAATTTAGTTAATAAAATTATATCTTGTCTTTCAGAATTAAACCTAAGCTATGAACAAAGAAAAGAAGTAGAAGAGAAACTTGAAGAAATCATAGAAATATTTTTGCTCATTTTGCTGCAAAAAGAATTCCTAATCAAGATGCAATAGTTTTTATGACAAATGCTCCAAGAGACATGAAAAAGATATTCAAACAAATAAGTCCCTCTGATGCGATTTTTTATGCTATATATGATATTGCTGATATTAAGAGGGTTAGTTAAACGCATATTATCGTATGAAAATTGGTTAGCTGAATTTACTTCAATGATTATTAAAATATAAGCCTCTATTTATAGGGTGAATTTTTACTTTGTTCCCACTATCACCTTAACGGTGTACTCTCTAAAATCTTTTTTATATTCTAAACAGCCAACTTTTTATATACAAATCTATTCAACAAAATGGTACAACACTTAAGAATTTTACCATGATAAGCCAACATAATACCTGTTCATATGTTAAATTATATTTTGGTAAAAATATTCAGGATTCTATACCGTTTAATAATGCATCATCACACTAAATGATTTATTTAAACTAAATTTACATGACAGCCATGCCTGATTATTTATCAACAAAATGAACAAATTTCCCCCTAAAATTACCTTTTCCTAAAATCACTGTAAAATGCTTTATAAAACACTATTTCAAAAATAAAAGATAAAAAGTTAATTGATTTATTTTAAATAACCACAAAAAATTATTAAAATAGCTTTTTTAGTCAACCAATCCTATTTATTCTTCTTTTATCACAAATTGCTGCGCAGTATAATTTGATGACTTATTCTTTTAATTATGGGAAAACACAATATGTTCGGCAATAAAACAAATCGCCAAGTAATTATTGGGACAACTATCATTGGTGGCTTTTTCAGTTCATTAGTAAAATGGGGTTCAGAGGTTAATATGCCTCCTCGCTTGCCAGGTGAAATATCGCCACCAGCAGCGCACATTGATGCATGGCTTGGTTGGGTAGGCATTAATTCTCATTCACTGGATTATATTTATCAAGGCGCAAGTGTTTTAGGGGCGGTAACACTTTATCACTGGCTATTTAGTTTCGCTTTTGCCTTTGTTTATGTTGCTGGCGCATATTATTGTAATAAAATCCGCTTATGGTATGGTGCATTATATGGCATTATTATAACTGTTGTTATGCATGGTTTTTTAATTCCGTTACTTGGCTTTCGCCATCCTGCTTATGATGCTGAAGGAACTGTGGGTTGGTTATGGAATTTAAATGGTTATGAGCTTTGGAGTGAAATTCTAGGCCATATTTATTGGGGTGCATCAATCGAAGTGTGTATGATTGCGGTATTAGCCCATTTTTCAAGACCAATTCATGGTAAGTGGCGTCAATAATTGATTTAAATTTAGATTAGTTCATGTTAGATCCTGCTATTTAGTTATAGTGGGATTTTTTATTCTATTTGATATAGAAAAAAACTATATCAATCAATAAAAAACTAGAATTATTCAATATCATTTTTTTTTGTTATCTTTTTATCACTAAAGAAAATAAAAATGGATAAAAAGGAAATAAACATGAATACTGCTGTTATTGGATATCCTCGAGTTGGTAAGCTTCGTGAACTTAAATTTGCAACAGAAGCTTATTTCAAAGGTAATAAAACTCAAGCTGAATTATTAAATGAAGCCAAAGCGCTACGAGCCGAGCATTTAAAACAACAAGCCGATCAAAAAATAGCTTTCATCTCATCTAATGACTTTTCATTTTATGATGCGGTATTAGATACAGCATGTTTACTTAATGTCATTCCAAAACGTTACCAAGATTTAGGCTTACCTGAACTTGACCGCTATTTTGCCATGGCGCGTGGTTATCAAGGTGAAAAAGGTGATGTACGTGCGCTTGCTATGAAAAAATGGTTTAATACCAATTACCACTACTTAGTGCCCGAAATTGAAGATTCAGTAGAAATTAAATTAGCTGGTACTAAACCTTTTGATGAATATCAAGAAGCCAAAGCGTTAGGCGTACAAACCAAACCAGTGGTGATCGGTGCATTAACCTTTTTTAAATTAGCTCAGTATTTAGGTAATAAACAGCTTGTTGATTTTAAAGCTGATATTATTAAAGCTTATCAAGACATCATCCAAAAATTTACTGCACTTGGTGCTGAGTGGATCCAAATTGATGAACCCATTTTAGTGACAGATCTGAATAAGGACGATATTGCGCTATTTGCAGAGCTTTATCAGGCCATTTTATCGGTTAAAGGGCAAACCAAGATTGTTCTACAAACCTATTTTGGTGATGTACGTGACTGTTATAAAGAGCTTGTTGCTTTACCTTTTGATGGTATTGGCCTTGATTTTGTGGAAGGCAAGCAATCATTAACATTGCTTGAAAATAATGGTTTCCCATCAGATAAAATATTATTTGCAGGTGTTGTAAACGGGAAAAATATTTGGAAAAATAATTATTCAAAAACCTTGGCATTACTTGGTAAAATCAAACAAAAAGCAACCAATATTGTTATTAATACCTCATGTTCACTATTGCATGTGCCTTATACCCTGCAAAATGAAACTAAATTAACGATTCAACAACGTGCATATTTTGCTTTTGCACAAGAAAAGCTACAAGAACTTGCTGAACTTGGTCAGCTATTTAATGAGGCAAAACCAGATAGCCATGCAGCTTATAAAGCTAATCAGACACTATTTACGCGTGAACGCGAAGGCGCAAATCAAACTGTTCGACAAAAAGTTGCTGCATTAAAAGAGTCTGATTTTACTCGCTTGCCTGAATTTTCGGTGCGTGAAGCAGCACAGAAAAAAGCCTTTAATTTACCATTATTGCCAACAACCACAATTGGTTCATTCCCGCAAACGCCTGATGTACGTTTAAACCGTGCTAAATTCAAAAAAGGGGAAATTTGTTTGAATGAATACACTGAGTTTAATCAACAAAAAATTGCTGAATGCATTAAATTACAAGAAGAAATTGGCATTGATGTGTTAGTGCATGGTGAATTTGAACGTAATGACATGGTCGAATATTTTGGTGAAAGTTTAAATGGCTTTGTCTTTACTGAAAAAGCATGGGTACAATCTTACGGTACACGGTGTGTTAAGCCACCGATTGTTTGGGGAGATATTTCACGTTCTAAGCCAATTACCGTTGAATATTCAAAATATGCTCAAAGCTTGACGGATAAGCCTGTTAAAGGCATGTTAACAGGGCCGGTGACTATTCTAAATTGGTCATTCCCACGTGAAGATATTTCCCAAAAAGAATCGGTGTATCAAATAGCATTAGCAATTGGTGATGAGGTTTTAGATCTTGAAGCGGCTGGCATTAAAATCATCCAAATTGACGAAGCCGCTTTAAAAGAAAAATTACCACTGCGTAAAGCGGATTGGAATAGTGAATATCTTGATTGGGCGATTCCGTCATTTAGATTAGTACATAGCAAAGTTCAAGCTGATACCCAAATTCATACCCACATGTGTTATAGCGAATTTGCCGACATCATTAAAGATATTGATGCAATGGATGCTGATGTTATCTCGTTTGAAGCGTCTCGTTCTAATCTACAGTTAATTGATGTGCTTAAAGCTAATCATTTTAAAACTGAAGTTGGACCTGGTGTTTACGATATTCATTCGCCACGTGTTCCACCTGTGGCTGAAATTAAAGCAACTATTGAAAAATTATTGGCAAAAATTGATAAGCAAAAATTATGGATTAATCCAGACTGTGGTTTAAAAACACGCGGTGAAAAAGAAGTGGTAGAAAGCTTACAGCACCTTGTTCAAGCCACATTAGAAGTAAGAAAAACGCTTAATTAGTGACTATTTTTTACAACGTTGCAGGACTCTTTTGTTAAGACCTAGTACTTTGTTAAACCTTACATTACCGCCGCCTATGTTAGGCGGCGAAATGTCAATAAGGATAATTAGTGACATAACCAATGGATGAGACAAATGAAAACAAATCTACTCTTTAATCAAAAAACAGTGTTCTCCTTTGAAGTTTTTCCACCTAAAAAAACATCGCCTTTAGAAACCATTTATAGCACATTACGTGAACTTGGTTATTTTAAACCTGATTTTATCAGTGTCACCTATGGCGCGGGTGGGAGTTTAAATGGTCAAACCACTATCGATATTGCTCATTCGGTCAAACATACTTATGGGATTGAGAGTGTCGCTCACTTACCTGGGATTAATTTCAGTAAAACCGAGATGCAGAAAATCCTTCACGATCTTAAATGTGCCGGTATTGATAACGTGCTAGCTTTGCGTGGTGACATCAGCCCAAATGTACAGCCTAAAGATGATTTTCGATATGCCAGTGAGCTGGTGAGTTTTATTAAAGAAAGTGGTGATTTTAATATCGTTGGCGCATGCTACCCAGAAGGTCACCTTGAAGCTTCAACATTAAAACAAGATCTAATCCACTTAAAAGAAAAAGTGAATGCAGGTACTGATCAACTAATTTCACAGCTCTTTTTTGATAATGATTATTTTTATGCTTTTTTAGATAAAGCACGTGATATGGGCGTTAATGTGCCGATCGAAGCTGGAATTATGCCAGTAACCAATAAAAATCAAATTGAGCGTATGGTCTCAATGTGCGGTGTAAACCTACCGAAGAAGTTTAAACAGATGATGGAAAAATATGAACATCATCCAGATGCATTTCGTGATGCGGGTATTGCTTATGCTATTGATCAAATAGTTGATTTGGTTTCGCAAAACGTTGATGGTGTTCATTTATATACGATGAATAATAGTTATATTGCTAGACGCATTAGCGAAGCGGTAGCAACGTTATTAGCCGTGCCGAAATTAAAATAGTGTTTGTTTTAAGAAAGATGATTGATAAGTTTGGTAGAATTGGTTGCGGGGGCTGGATTTGAACCAACGACCTTCGGGTTATGAGCCCGACGAGCTACCAAGCTGCTCCACCCCGCGTCAAAGAGGTAGCTATATTATAATAATAAAATAAAAAAGCAATACCCTTTTAACTCAAAAGTCCTATTTTTAAACAAAAATAACAATATAATCACTTACATTGTTAAAATATGGCTATAACTTAAAATATCTTTACATTGACTAACCCATATAGCTTTTGTATGGTTATCAATAATTGATTTTAATTGAAAGCTAATTTATTTCAGGCCATTTATTCTAAACAAGGAGCGATTGTAGCCCATGAAACAAGTTGGAAAAAAGAAAATGATTTTCTTTTTTAGTCCTGACAATTATTTATCTCAATGGTACCCTTGCCATTTTGTCATTGATAACATTACATTTACTAGTGCAGAGCAGTGGATGATGTATGCTAAAGCATTGTTATTTCAAGATATAGAAAGTGCCAATGCCATTTTATCTATCACTTCCTCGAAAATGCAAAAGCAGCTCGGGCAAGCTGTGCGTAATTTTGATGAAACGATATGGAATAACCATAAGAAAGAAATTGTTTTTAAAGGTAATTATGCAAAGTTTTCTCAAAATGCGGAGCTTAAAAAATCGTTATTATCCACCAAAGATAAAGTTTTAGCAGAAGCCAGCCCTTATGATAAAGTTTGGGGAATCGGTTTAAGTATGGATGATGAAATGCGATTTAATATGGCCAAATGGCGAGGAAAAAACTTATTAGGTGAAGTTTTGATGGCCGTGCGTAAGGCATTAAAAGAACAATCTACATTAAGTTAATAAACAAGGCGGACTTATTTTTTTAGGTATATTTTTCCCAATAAGTAGGTTTGTATACTCAAATACCATATTACCTGAAGCCTTATCGACAATAATTTACCGCTTTTTCACTAAAGTCTAAAAAAATTATTCTCACTTGGTAGGGCAATTTACCTTAGGCAACACTTTACGAGAGTATCGATAAAATGACCCAAAGGGATCCTCTCGATCCCTTTGGGTTATGGCTCTGGGTTAATGTGTTTCACTAAACGCTAAAAACGAGATACAACGCTAAACAATAAAGAGGTTGCAAAGGGTTAAAAATTTTTCTGAGTTATGCAACTAGCTATTGTTTAACATAAGCATCTATAACTAATCAAAAAACTTAATCATACTATTTTAGTGTGATTATTCAGTAACAATGGTAAAGCGCTGTTTAATATGTTTAGCGTTTTCTGCTTCATCAATCATTGCAATGGCGTAATCGGCATAGCTAATTTGGCTTTGACCTTTATTATTGAATAACACTTGCTCTCCGCCAGCTTTATAATGACCTGTTCTTGCTCCATCGGCAATAAACTCTATAGCAGGGCTTAAATAAGTCCATTGCACATCATCACATTTTCTAAGTTCATCAAGCGCTTTAGCCATATTAGTCGCTAATGGTTTAAATTGATCAGGAAATTCAGGTGTATCGACCAAACGCATAGTATTTTCTGGATTAACGTATAAGCTTCCTGCGCCGCCTACAATTAATAATCGATTAGGTCTATTTTTTAAAATATTAGTAAGGTGTTTTAAGCTAGTTTGATGTAATGGCAATGATTCTGGAGTCCATGTGGCAAAAGCATCGACAATCACATCAAAAGGCTTTAAATCTTCATAAGTCAGATCAAACAGATCTTTAACTAATACTTTTGCTTTTGGATCGACGTGAGAAGTTGATTTACGTACAATCGCCGTGACATCATGCCCACGTGAAAGCGCTTCTTTAACAATTAATGAGCCTGATTTACCACTTGCACCAATGACAGCAATTTTCATATTTCACTCCTTTTAATGTTTAAATAATTAACATCAACGACATTCAATAACCTAATATTTTCGTTCAATAAATCATAAAGAATGAACGCTAAACGCTAATAATAATTAGCATGATATAGCTTGATTTCAGGTTAACCTTTAAACTTTCTACTGTAAAGTAGGTACTAAATAGTGCTATAGTTACTTTTATGAAACTATTATTGAATTTAAACAATTAAATAATGATAAAATTAAGTGAAGCGTTGCCAATTTGTCCTGTTGAAACCACATTAATGTTAATGGGTGACAAATGGAAAATATTAATTGTGCGTGATTTACTTACGGGCACCAAACGCTTTGGTGAACTAAAAAAATCCCTTACTGGCATATCACAAAAAGTCTTAACTCAGCATTTACGCGCTATGGAAAAAAGTGGCCTATTAACTCGTCAAGTGTATGCCGAGGTTCCACCAAGGGTTGAATATACGTTAACCGAGGTTGGGCAAAGCCTAAAACAGGTGCATGATGCCATGTTAGCGTGGGGAAAGGCTTACAAATTAAGAGCGGATGAGTAACCTTTTACCCATCCTTAAATTAATCATGATTAGCTGTCAAATTCTTCACAGCCAAAATAAAACTCATCTGATTTAACATTTTTGTCACGACCGATAAGAATGATACTAGGAAAAGGATTTTCTTCCGTGACTGGGGCAGTATATTGATAATATTGACCTATATCTCCCCAAGATATTTCTTTTTTTAAATCGGCAGGGATTGGGATTGCTGCCATTGATTTGGCAAATGTATCTATATCACCTTTAGCAATCGCATAAAAGTATGAACCACTATCGCCTTGATATTTAATCTGTGACACAGTGGTATTCATTATTTCCAGCGGTTTAGCAAAGTGATACTCTAAATTAATCAGTCCATCTTCTTCTAAATTTTTTACGGTAATGTTTTGCTCGCTGAGTTGTTTAACCACTTTTGCATCACGACCATCAATTGGCGCAACGTTGCATAATAAAGCCGCTTTAAATTGTGACTCAATGGTATTATTTGTTTCGGTCGCTAATGCATATGTTGAAAAGCCGAAAATAAGTAGTGAACTGCATAAAAGTCTGTATGACACTGTTATCTTTTCCTTTTTAAAATCATTATTTCATATTATAAATAACAATAATTGTATTGAATAGCGCTTATCAAAATTTCGTGAAATAAAGTTATTTTAATACCAATGGGTAAATGGTCGATATAATATGACATCCTATAGCAGATATGTGATTGGCAATGTATTAGGATGCATAATTTTATAGCCTAATTTAATCAATTTCTTTTGCCTAGCAACAAGATCATTTTATATAAAACAATTCAACCCAATATGCATGCACAACTCTTTTAAATCATTAATAGATTTATTAAAAATCATCTACTTTTTTATTATTTAACTATTTGATTATGTATTTTAAAAACATAAATAACTTTATAACAATAGTCAGCAAAAAATTATCAACATTCTATTTTTGGTTAACAATAAATTAGTTTAAAATATACATAAAAATAAATAACATAATCAGAAAGGAAAGCAATTGGACGGGACAAAAACATATTGGTTTTTGAGTGCTAGCTATAATGGCAAAGATCAAACTGATCGCTTTATTAGTGCAGGCATTTGGGAAAGTGGTTATAACGATAAATATTTAAAGCTAGTGCGTTCTATTGCGGTTGGTGACCAAATTGCCATCAAATCAACTTATACGGAAAAGCACAATTTACCCTTTGATAATAAAGGCTTTAATGTTTCTGTTATGAAAATTAAGGCTATTGGGGTTGTAACAAAGAACCACGGCGATGGTAAATTATTGGAAGTCAATTGGCAACGAACTGATTTAAATAAAAAGTGGTATTTTTACACTAATGTCGCTGTCATTTGGCAAGTTAAAGCTGATAATTGGTTTTCTGAACAATTAATTAATTTTACTTTTGATGATAAGCCACAAGATATTGACGTGTTCCGTAATGCTCCTTATTGGCGTTCACGGTATGGGGATATTAATAGTAACGATGTTAATAGTAATAACTATGCTGACAATATGAACGAATCAAGTAATGATACTTGGAAAGATATTGTATTAAGTCGTGTTAAACAATTATGTTATCAGAAAAATGATAATATATTTACTCGATCGGAATTTCTTGATCATTATAAAGAAGAAATTCAGCAATTATTTCCTAATAATAAAACGATAAAATCAAGCATTGATAATAGGCTTCAAGAACTGAGAAATGATAATATTTTGTTATTTTTGGGAAATGGAAAATACCAATTACTAGAGATAGATGCAAGTTATCTAGAGAAAGACTGTTCAGATAATCAAGACATGACTGAGCCAGTAATAATGAAGCAATCTTATACCTTAGATGATTTAATCAATGAGGGATGTTTTGTCGATAAACAACAGTTACAATCCATTTTAATCAGTTTAAGAGCGAAAAAAAATATTATTTTACAAGGCCCACCAGGTACTGGTAAAACGTGGTTGGCTAAACGTTTAGCTAATGTAATGGTTGGCTATAAAGATTCAAATAATATCAAAGCAATTCAATTTCACCCTAATATGTCTTATGAGGATTTTGTTCGCGGTTATCGCCCAACAAGTGATGGTAAGTTAGCACTGATTGATGGTCCTTTTTTAGAAATAATCAATCAAGCCAAAAACGATCCCCAGGTAAATTATGTGATTGTGATCGAAGAAATTAACCGAGGCAATCCGGCACAAATTTTTGGTGAAATGTTAACGCTACTTGAGGCTGATAAACGAAATCCAAATGAGGCATTAGAATTAACATACCAACACCAAAATGAAAAAGGCGTATTTATTCCCGCCAATCTCTATGTTATCGGTACTATGAATATTGCCGATCGTTCGTTAGCGATGCTTGATTTTGCTTTACGCCGTCGTTTTGCCTTTTATCATTTAAGTCCTCATTTTGGTGAAAATTGGCTCAACTATATGCAAGAAAAACACGCCTTTTCACCGAAACAATTACAAGATATAAAGCACCGTATAGAGGCATTAAATCAATATATCAGTAATGATAGTACACTCGGCAAGGCATTTACCATTGGGCATAGCTATTTTACCTGTTCTAACCAAAAAATGACTGCGCAAGATTGGTTTAAGCATATTGTTCGTTCAGAAATCGAGCCTCTATTAGAAGAGTATTGGTTTGGCGAGCCTGAAAAATTTAGCGATGCGATGAATATATTATTAGGTAATGCACAATAATGGCCACGATAAATAATCATCCGCTATTAACCAATACGACCGTTGCCAAAATACCAATTAGAAACATATGGCTACTTTTGCTCTATGCTTCTGATTATTATAAAACTGTAGGGAAAAAGCAGAGAATAGAGCTAGAAAATAACCCAGAGGAATTAATAACGCTCGCTGCCAAACTATATTGTCAGGTAGCAAATAAATGGTTAATACATCACCTTGCCGCAGATTACCAGCTCACAACAAAATCACTTAATCGTGTCAGAGGAAAAATAGAGGTTTTAACTACTCAGCGTAAGCAATTATTGGCAAAGGGTAAAATTCAATGTCGATATGATGATTTAACGATTGATACCCCTAAAAATCGCTATATTCATGCTGCGGCTCATCTATTAGTAAAACAATTGACGGATACGAGCTTAATTGAACAATGTAGAAAAATCATTCATCAATTTACTGCGTTGAAGATTGGTCAAACAACGCATTATTGCTATGAAAAGGAGCGTTTTAACCATGCAAATCTTAAAGATAATACTTTAATCTCTTTAGCAAAACTGATTTTTAGCTTGTCAATTCCCACTCAATTCCAAGGATTACATACCATTGAACAACTAAAAAAAACCGATCATTGGTTACGCGAATTATTTGAAAAAGCGATAATTGGTTTTTATCGGGTAAATTTAGATCCTCAACAATGGATCATTCATGCTGGCAAAAAACTAAACTGGCAATATACCAACGCAACCGAGAATATAAAACGTTATTTACCAACAATGAAAACTGATTTAATCATCGAAAATCGCAGTCAGAATCAACGGTTGGTTATTGATACTAAATGTACCTCAATTTTGAAAAAATCGCGTTTTAGAACACATTCATTAAGTAGCCATCATCTTTATCAATTGTATGCTTATCTAAGAAGTCAGGAAAAACAGAGTGATTCATTATCTATTTCTGCTTCGGGAATGCTGTTATATCCAACAGTTGGAGTGACGATTAATGAAAGTATGCTGATTCAAGGACATAAGTTAGCATTTTGTACTATTGATTTAACCCAAGATAATACAAAAATCAAAGAGAGCTTATTGGCATTATTAAATGATTTTTTACCTTACTAGCTTAAATTGGATGCTGTGATAATTTTTGCTAAAAAACCAAACAGTCAAAATGGAAAACCTAAATATCATATTGAAACAGGGTTTAATCTGAAAGTTCATTTCTGAAAGATTATTGATAATAATTTCAAGATATTGTGAAAGGAAACAACTTGAAATCTAACAGTACTACCGACAGCATCCACCTTATAACTGCTTGATTTCACTTAAAAATGTAAAATAAAAACTTCAATAAAATCAATGGCTTTTCTGAACGATTTTTATATAGAAATGCAATGAAATTTTTCATCTTTTTTGTTTTAGTCATTAACTGTGTCACTAGTTTATCAAGTTGATATCAACAATCTAAAATCGCTATTTATTCTAAAATAGATTAGTATGATTTTATTGATTTTTGTTGGCTAAATTTATTATGGGCATATCTTCAAACAATTTGACGATTAAAGATATTGCAAAGCTTTGTGGGGTAAGCAAATCGACGGTGTCACGGGTGATAAATCATGACCCAATGGTTAGAGCCAGTACACGCTCCAAGGTGATGGCAATGATTGAACAGCATCAATTTACGCCGTCAAAATCAGCTCGCGCCATGCGTGGTTATGGCAATAAGGTCATTGGTATTATTGTGACCCGCCTTGATTCATGGTCAGAAAATCAAGCGGTTCGCAGTATGTTGCCTATTTTTTATCAGCATGGTTATGATCCTATTATTATGGAGAGTCAATTTAGTGCCGCTAAAGTTAAAGAGCATTTATCCATGCTAAAAGACAAGCAAGCTGATGGCGTGGTTATTTTTGCGTTTACTGGGCTTGAGCATTCATTATTACCCTTCTGGCAAAATAAAAGTGTGGTGATTGCCAGAAAGTTTCCTGCTCATACTTGTATTTGTTATGATGATATAGGGGCAGTAAATACGCTACTTACCTATTTATATCAGTCACAACGACATCAAAACATTGGATATCTTGGTATTGATCAACAAGACCAAACCACTGGCGCTCGGCGTTACCAAGCTTATCTGGATTTTTGTCAGCAATATCAACTGATCCCAAATGCGGCCTTAGGTCAATTAAGTTATCGCTCAGGCTATGAGCTCGCCATACCGGTATTAGCACAAAAGCCATCGGCAATTGTTTGTGCAACAGATAGCATCGCATTAGGATTAAATAAATACTTACACGAAAAACAGTTAGAACATATTGTGGTTGGTAGTATTGGTACTAGTGAACTACTGAGCTTTCTTTTTCCTAAAACTTATGTCGTTGAGCTGGGTTTTGATAAAGCGGGTAGTTATGCCGCTCAAGAATTGTTGAATCTATTACAAAATCAGGCCTCCTTTAAAACTATCACTGTGCCTTGCAAGTTGATAGGCTAGTAACCTCCCTATTTAGTTAATTTGTGCTTATTTAATCTCAATTTGTGATGTCAATCACAAAAAAGGGAACGTTCCCATTTATTAATTATTCATTTCAATCTATGCTTAACATTAAGCAAAAAATAGTCAGATGATCTATTCAAATAGAATGATTTAGACTGAGATTTTACCAATCAAGGGAACGTTATTATGGCTAAAGAATTAACAATAACCACAGAATCTATTGGGCAATTGATTGATTTTATTGGTGGTAGTAAAAATATTGCCAGTGTCACCCACTGTTTAACAAGGTTACGCTTTGCGCTGGTTGAACCCAAATTAGCTAAAATTGACGCGATAGAAGCATTACCTTTTGTCAAAGGCTGTTTTATTAATGCTGGACAGTTTCAAGTCATTATTGGTACCAATGTGGATAGCTACTATAAAGTATTGATACAACAATTAAATTTAAGCGAATCAAGCAAAGAACAAACCAAAGTTGTGGCTAAACAAAATATGTCGTTTTTTGAAAGGTTGATCTCTAATTTAGCCGAAATTTTTATACCCCTGTTGCCTGCTTTAATTGCTGGCGGGTTATTACTGGGACTGCGTAATGTGCTTGGTGATATGCCATTTATTGACAATAAACCGCTTACCGAAAGTTACCCTTGGTTAGCACCAATTTATAGTATTCTTTGGTTACCTTGCGAGGCAATTTTTCACTTTTTGCCCGTTGCTATTTGTTGGTCAACCACCAAAAAAATGGGCGGATCGCCGGTACTCGGTATTGTGTTGGGGGTTACCTTAGTTTCGCCTCAATTAATGAATGCTTATGATTTAGGTAGCAAAATACCCGAAGTATGGGATTTTGGTTGGTTTACTATTGCTAAAGTTGGTTATCAAGCACAAGTGATTCCCTCGATTTTTGCTGGATTAGCACTCGGCTTTATCGAAACCCGTTTACGAAAAATGGTTCCCGATTATTTAACTTTGGTTATTGTACCTATTGTTGCGTTACTAACTTCGGTCTTTTTAGCCCATTTTGTTTTAGGCCCATTTGGTCGCATGTTAGGTAACGGTATTGCTTATATTGTTAAATACTTAATGACCGGTGATTATGCCTTTATTGGTTCGGCTATTTTTGGCTTTATTTATTCACCACTGGTAATTACAGGTATTCATCACACCACGCTTGCTATTGACATGCAGATGACCAATAGTATGGGTGGAACACCAATTTGGCCCATTATTGCTTTATCTAACATAGCTCAAGCTTCAGCCGTGGTTGGTATCATTTTAGCCAGTAAAAAACAAAATGAACGTGAAGTCTCTGTGCCTGCGGCGATATCAGCTTATTTAGGCGTGACTGAGCCTGCCATGTATGGCATTAATTTGCGTTATAAGTTCCCGATGTTATGCGCCATGATTGGCTCGGCGTTAGCCGGATTAATTTGTGGGTTAGCTGGCGTGTTGTCTAATGGCATTGGTGTTGGCGGCTTACCCGGCATATTGACTATCAAACCGATATATTGGTCAATTTATGCCGTTGCTATGTTGGTAGCAATTGTCGTTCCGATTGTTTTAACCTCGTTAGTTTATAAAATAAAACAGAAGCAAGGCACGTTAAATATCCGCTAACTTATTGATGTCACTTTTTATCGTTGTATTAACTAAACGGTAAGTGATACTGATTAACTGATTAACAAAAAGAGTGCACAATGAACAAAATTACAATTCCTTGGTGGCAAAATGGGACTATCTATCAAATTTATGTAAAAAGTTTTCAAGCTAGTGGCACAAATTCAACTGGAGACTTACAAGGTATTATTAAGCGATTAGATTACTTAAAAAACCTTGGAATTAGTGCCATTTGGTTAACGCCAATCTATCCATCGCCGCAAATTGATAACGGTTATGATGTTTCGGATTATTACGATATTGATCCAAGTTATGGCACAATGGCTGATTTTGAGCTACTCATTGCACAAGCTCATCAACGAGATATCCGAATTATGATGGATATGGTGTTTAATCATACTTCAACCCAGCATCCTTGGTTTAAAGCGGCTTTAGATAAAAATAGCCCTTACCGCTCCTTTTACATATGGAAAGATGCCGCCCCAAATGGAGCAGAGCCGAATAATTGGTTATCAAAATTTGGCGGTAAAGCGTGGCAATGGCATCAACCATCAGAGCAATACTATTTACACTTATTTGCTAAAGAACAAGCCGATCTCAACTGGGAAAACCCAACCGTTCGTGATGAAATCAAGAAAGTGTGTCAATTTTGGGCGAATAAAGGGGTCGATGCGCTTAGGCTTGATGTGATTAATTTAGTGTCTAAACAGCAGAATTTTCCTAATGATGAAAATGGTGATGGACGACGATTTTATACCGATGGTCCACGTATTCATGAATTTTTACAGGATCTGAGTACTAATGTGTTGCAACCCTACCAGTTGAAAACGGTTGGTGAAATGTCATCAACCACACTAGAAAACTGCCGAGAATATGCCGCATTAGATGGTAAAGAATTGACTATGACCTTTAATTTCCATCATCTAAAAGTCGATTATCCTAATGGCTATAAGTGGTGTTTAGCTAAACCTGATTTAATTGAGCTTAAAAAAATTATCGGTTATTGGCAAACGGGCATGCATAATCAAGCGTGGAATGCCATTTTTTGGTGTAATCATGATCAGCCACGCATTGTATCGCGCCTTGGCAACGAAAACCAATATCATACACAATCAGCCAAAATGCTAGCCATGTTGCTGTATGGTTTACAAGGAACACCTTATCTTTATCAAGGCGAAGAAATTGGTATGACCAACCCCCATTTTACGGATATTACGCAATATCGCGATGTTGAAAGCCTGAATATCTATCAAGAAAAACTCGCGCAAGGCATGACAAAGCAGGAAATCTTAGCCATTTTAGCCAGTAAATCCAGAGACAATAGCCGAACCCCAATGCAATGGGATAACTCAGTTAATGCAGGGTTTACGCAAGGTGAACCATGGATTGAGGTTGCCGATAATTATCCACAAATTAATGTTAATACCGCACTCAATAATCCCGATTCAATATTTTATTGTTATCAAACTTTAATTGCGCTCCGCAAGCAGCATCCGATTTTTATTTTAGGCGACTATCGCGATTTTTCCGCTGATATTGGCGATTATTGGGTTTATGTACGTAGTTACTGTCAGCAACAACTATTGGTAATAATTAATCTTACTGATAAAAAAGTCAATTACGCATTACCAACACAATTACAACATCTAAGCTGGAATCAATTATTAAGTAATTATCCAGATAGCCCGTTCTTAGGTTCGCAAATAACATTAAGGCCTTATGAAGCAATGTATTGGCTACAACAAAATAATTAAGCAAGCAATATGGGCAATCAAAGATAGATTGCCTGTTTTTATATAATCATAATGGTAGTAAGTCATATAAAAACTTGTACATATTAACCAAAGCTTGCCTTTCCTTAGCTGAATTTGGCATTTCATGTATCAAATCGCTAAATGCCCATTATGTCGTCACAATGGGTGGCAAATCATGTACTATTCAATTTGTTTACTGCGAAGGCTCAATTGAGCATCAAATAGCGCATACAAATCCTATCAATGGCAAACATTCACCAACCTACCTATCTAGTCAGCGCACCAAAATTAAGCAAAAATATAAAGTAGAAGAATAGTTTTTAGATGGCTAGATTTATTAGTAACGATCAGCGATAATCCTAAACAACCTTATCAAATTTGCTGTTACTATGTTTATCATTTATCATTCTAACCAAGTCGATCTACTCAAGACACTATTAAGTGAATTGATGCTCAGGCAACCATTAGAAGACGTATTCATACCTGATGTCGTTATGGTGCAAAGCCAAGGTATGGCACAATGGTTGCAAATTGCGTTAGCTGATGAATTGGGGATTGTGGCTAATGTTGACTTTCTTTTTCCTACACAGTTTATTTGGCAGCTATACCAAAAATTGTTACCCAATGCGCCAACTGAAAATAGTTATAATATTGAATCAATGACGTGGCGTTTATATTACTTATTACCCCAAGTTATTAAGCAACCTGAATTTAGTGCACTTAGCCATTATCTTAATGATGATAAACACGATAGAAAACGCTATCAACTCGCAACGCGTATCGCTTGGTTATTTGACCAATATTTAGTTTATCGCCCTGATTGGTTGGCAAAATGGGAAGCCAATCAAACTGTTGCCGAATTAAAGCATCATTCTGATGAAACGTGGCAAGCCGAGCTTTGGCGCAAGCTAATAGCTATCAGCCAACCTTATCATCGGGCTAATATTTATCAGCAAATGCTTGAGATTTTGTTAGATAAACATTTTGATCGTGCTTGTTTAGATCCGTTACCTGAGCGTATTTTTATTTTTGGTATTACTTCGCTTCCCCCTATTTATCTCTCATTACTTTCAGCACTTGGACAACATATTGATGTCCATTTAATGTTTAATAATCCATGTAAATGGTATTGGGGAGATATTGTTGAAAAACAATTATCAGATATCGAAAATACGCCAGATAAAATCCCTAATCCATTATTAACTTCGTGGGGGAAATTAGGTCGAGATAATCTATTTTTACTACAAGAATTTAGCCATAAGCAAGATATTGAAGCGTTTGTCGATCTGGATTGTTCTTGTTTGTTACAGACCATACAACAAGATATTTTGGATCTTTATCAAAGCGAATTTTGTAATAAACATATATCACCTATGGATAAGTCCATTTCATTTCATGCCTGCCATAGTGAACAGCGAGAAGTTGAAGTGTTATATGATTATCTGTTATCGGTTTTTGATGATGATCCTACATTGGAGTTACGTGATTGCATTGTTATGGTGTCGGATATTGATAAATATGTTCCTTATATTCGCGCTGTGTTTGGAAATGCTACTGGGAAGCGATTTTTACCTTTTACTATTTCTGATCAAAAAGCACGAAATATTGATCCGATTGTGCAAGGTTTTTTCACTATCTTAAATTTTCCTCAAAGCCGATTTACGGCCGAAGAGCTATTTAACTTATTAGAAATCCCCGCTATTGCCGAAAAATTTGCCATTAGTGAATCACAATTAACTTTGCTACGAACTTGGATTGTGGAATCGGGTATTCGTTTTGGGCTTGATAGTGGGCATAGTTGGTTATTTGGGCTTAAACGGTTATTGCTTGGCTATACCATGAGTAGCGAACAAGGTGGCTGGCAACAGATATTACCTTACGATGGCGCAACAGGCTTAGATGCTGAATTAATTGGCCAATTAGCCGAGTTTATTAACGTTGTTAATGAGTGGGTTGTTATTTTAAGTGAAGAAAAATCCCTAATTGATTGGCAACCTTGTTGCCTTAAATTGATTAATGATTTTTTTGTCAGCAATCCGCAACGTGAATCCATTTTGTTGATGCTTGAAGAAGAATGGCAAAAATTGATTAGTAGTGGTTTAACGGCTAATTATACAGATAATATATCTATCGCTATCTTGCATGATGCTATGCAATCACGTTTAGAGCAAAACCATTTGGCTCATCGTTTTTTAGTTGGGAAGGTAAATTTTTGTACCATGATGCCAATGCGCTCAATACCGTTTAAAATTGTGTGTTTGCTTGGTATGAATGATGGCGATTATCCAAGAACATCTCTTCCCCTTGATTTTGACTTAATTGCACATCATCCAAAGCGAGGGGATCGTAGTCGTCGTACGGATGATCGTTATCTATTTTTAGAAGCAATTTTATCCGCCCAAAAACAGTTATATATCAGTTATATTGGTCGTGATATGAAAGATAATAGTGAGCGTTATCCTTCTATACTTGTTGATGAGCTTTGGGAATATATTGTTCAATACTATAATAATCAATCTGTAAATAGTTTAGATAAGCATAGTCATCTTGATGCGTTAAAAATTATCCATACACGAACACCATTTAATCCTAAAAACTTTTTACAAGATCCTAAAAGTTATGCCGACGAGTGGTTACCTGCTGCATTACAACAAGGTAAAAGCCAATCATTTATCAGCGAAATTCCAACAATTATTGTCGATGACATTAACCTTGATGAATTAAAGCGATTTTATCATCATTCTATTCGTCTATTTTTACAGAAGCGTTTTAATTTTTATGCTAATTATCTAGACGATACTTTGCCCGATGCTGAAAATTTTAACTTGGATAATTTAAAACGTTATCAATTAAACTTGCAGATTTTAAATCAACAAATTACAACAAATAGTCAAGATCCAGATAGTTTTTATCAACAATTAGCCTTAACTGGCGAGTTACCAGATGGTGCATTTGGTGAAATTATTTATGATGAACAATTTGAAGCACTACAATCATTAGCTAATAAAATCAATCAAGAACGCTTGATCATGACAACCCAAGAAGTCAATTTAACCATTTCGACCAATAAAAAAGATTATTCATTGCAAGGTTGGCTAACTCATATTCAAGATGATGGTATATTGACATGGCGTCCGTCAAAACTTTCAATTCGAGATGGGATTTCGTTGTGGATTGATCATTTAGTTTATTGCATCTTAAACCCTGATAAAGTTGAAAGCCAAAGCCGTATCTATGGTCTAGATGGTAAACAATGGCGTTTTTTACATTTACCAAATGATGAAGCTATGACCATTCTAACCACGTTAGTAGATGGCTATTTGCATGGTATCAATCAACCTTTATTGTTACCTGTGCAATGTGCATGGGGTTGGTTAATGGCAGCCTATAATAAGAAAACAGGTGAAATTGTCGCCAGCGAAAGCGCAATAAATAAGTTATTAAATACTTGGCAAGGTGGCTTTAATCAATCTGCTGAATGTGACAGTTATTATGCTCGCTTGTATCCTGAATTAACGGACGAGTTAATTGAACAGATTATATTTGCAGCTCAGCAATTTTTATTACCCATTTTATTACATCAAGTAACGGTAGAATAAGGCGACATTATGTTTATTGATACACATTGCCATTTTGATTTTCCACCTTTTGCTGGTGCGCTTGGTGACTCAATGTATAAGGTGCGTCAAGCGGGTATTGTTGGGTTAATTATACCTGCGGTTAGTGCTAATTATTTTGATACTGTTTTACAACTTACGGATCTTTACCCTGAACTTTATGCTGCTTTGGGATTACATCCTATCTATCAACATACAATGGCTGATTTAGAGCTGTTAACCCATATTGTTGAAACCAAACCTAAAAAATTAGTTGCCATTGGTGAAATAGGACTCGATCGCTATGATTTAACAGTAGATTGGCAACAGCAATTATCGTTTTTTAGATCACAATTAGCACTTGCCAAACGGTTTGATTTACCTGTTTTGATTCACTCACGCAAATCACACGATATTATGTACCACGAATTGCAGCAAGCCAACTTACCTTGCCATGGCGTGATACATGGATTTTCTGGTAGCTATCAGCAAGCCATGCAATTTATTAAGCTTGGCTACTATATTGGTGTCGGTGGTGTAATTAGTTATAAGCGAGCGAATAAAACGCGAAATACTATTGCCCAATTACCACTTGAAAGCTTAGTACTTGAAACCGATGCGCCTGACATGCCATTAAGCGGTCGCCAAGGGCAAGTTAATCGTCCTGAATATATTGTTGAGGTTTTTAAAGTCTTGTTGCAATTACGCAAAGAATCATCAGATGATATACTTAATACCATTATAACAAATACCTTGACGTTATTTAGTAGAATCAACAGAGTGAAAAATACACAAAACAACTAAAATAACCCTAGCCCTGTCGTACTATAACGATGCCGGTTTGGTTTAGGATAGTGATTTTCGCCCCATTATCAGTATTGCTTTAAAAATATCGTTTTCCATACGGCGTTGTTTAATCGCGTTGCGCAAAGCTAGCAACTCTTATTCTTGCGAACTACAATTACCTTTTTTTAAATGAGCCACTTTAGCTGGCTTACGTTATCAAACGCTCCAATGCTGATGGGGTCAAATCATATTCTGCAACGATTTCACTACGTGATTTACCGTGTTGCTAAAGGCTAACCATTTGATGTTTAAAATCTTCATTGAATATTCGCCTTTTTTGTTTAATCTTGGTAGTCATGCCCAAATTAGTCAAGTTGGCGCCAGCGTTATTATTGTGGTTGCCATTCATAATATACTAGGAATGATCAGCGGTTACTGGAGCGGACGTTTATTGTTTTTTGATGAGTCAACCTGTCGAACAATGTCTTTTGAAGTAGGAATACAAAACCCTGCGCTTGCAGTCACATTAGGTACTCCCTATTTTTCGGTATTATCAGCTTTTTCTGCTACGGTATTTTCGGTTTGGCACAATATTTCTGGCTGGCTATTGGTAAGTTAACCCTGTTAAAAATAAGAAAAAAGCCAATAATTGATAAATATTATTGTAAAATAGCATTTATCATATCTCCTACCGAATACAACACTCAGTAGAAGAGCTTAACTTTCAGTGCTTATACCAGCACTTATACTGCATTTAAATCAATTTTGGGTTAGATTAAAATGAATAGCGAATTACAGTTATCCCCCTTTGTGTATCGAATATTACCATGGATTGCAGCTTTTGCTTTTTTTATGCAATCACTTGATACGTCAATATTAAATACAGCTCTACCCACTATGGCTAAAGATCTTAATGAGTCCCCTTTAAATATGCAATCAGCAGTAATAAGTTATGCATTGACTCTAGCATTGTTTATTCCTGTCAGCGGTTTTTTGTCGGATAAATTTGGCACAAGAAATATTTTTGTCATGGCTGTTTCGCTATTTACACTTGGTTCTTTGCTTTGTGCTTTATCCAATTCATTACTTTTTTTAGATATATCACGCGTTATTCAGGGTATTGGTGGTTCAATGATGGTACCCATATCACGTTTGGTGTTAATTAAATCTTTTAAACGTAGTGATTTTCTAGCGGCTTTAAATACAGCCACCATTCCAGGCCTAATTGGACCTGTTTTAGGCCCTGTATTGGGTGGTTATCTGGTTGATGTGGTAAGTTGGCATTGGGTATTTTTTATTAATTTGCCTATTGGTATTTTAGGCGTAATCATTAGTTGGAAATATATGCCCAATTTAAAAGGCGAAAAGATGCCTTTTGATCTGTTTGGTTTTATATTTATTGTTGTTGCTTTTATTAGTGCCACTTTAAGTGTTGAGATTTTAAACCAAAATCAGAAATATGATCTTCCATTGTTACTTGCTGCCATTAGCTTGTTCTTTTTGGTTATTTATCGTCGATATGCAAGAAAAAAACAGGCTCCATTATTTCCACTATCGCTTTTTAAGATTCGCACATTCAAAATAGGCATTATTGGAAATTTAATCTGTCGATTAGGAATATCTGGTGTGCCATTTCTTATTCCCTTGTTATTACAAGTAGGGTTCGGCTATTCAGCTATTTTTGCAGGTGTTATGCTTGTACCAATGGCGATTGCGTCAATTTGCACCCGTATTTTTATTCCGCGTATTTTAGCTCGCCTAGGCTATCGTTTAGTACTTGTCGCTAATACGATTTTAGCGGGTGTAATGATTGTGCTAATGTCTCAGTTAAATTTATCAACATCACTTATACTAATCAGTTTATTATTATTTTGTATCGGTGGTATTAACTCTATGCAATATACGGCGATGAATAGTATAACTTTAGCTGATTTACAAGGTGAAACAACAAGTAGTGGCAATAGCTTAATGGCAGTTAACCAACAATTAGCAATTAGTTTTGGCACAGGATTTGGGGCGGTTTTACTCAGATTGATAAGCAATACGACTAATACTATTCACGCATTCCAACTAACATTTGTTATACTTGGTGTTGTTACCATATTATCAAGTTTTATTTTTGCGCAATTAAAAAAAGAAGATGGACAAAATTTAACTGCTCATCATCAAGAAACAAGGAGATAAGCATATGTTCCAATACCAAATTATCCCAGTTACCGCTTTCCAAGAAAATTGTAGCATTATTTGGTGTGATAAAACGATGGAAGGGGCTGTTATTGATCCTGGTGGTGAGCCAGAGCTACTTAAAAAAGCGATTGAAAAACTAGGTGTTAATATTAAACAAATTTTATTAACCCATGGGCATTTAGATCATGTTGGTGCAGCCGTTGAATTAGCTAAACATTACAACGTGAAAATTATTGGGCCAAACCAAGAAGATGAATTTTTATTAACCTCTTTGCCACAACAATGCGTTCAGTTTGGTTTTCCACATACTGACAGTTTTTTACCTGATCGTTGGTTAAAAGAAGGTGATCAGATCCAAGTAGGAAAAACTACCCTTGATGTGCTTTTTTGCCCAGGACATACCCCAGGACATATTGTTTTTATTAATCATTTGGATAAATTAGCTTTTGTTGGTGATGTTTTATTTAAAGGTAGTATAGGGCGAACTGATTTTCCTCGTGGCAATCATGCCGATTTGATTTCGTCAATTACCCACAAATTATTACCTCTTGGCGATGACTTTATTTTTGTGCCAGGGCATGGGCCGATGTCGAGTTTTGGTCATGAACGAATTAGCAATCCTTATCTAATCTAAGTTAAGAAATACATAGCCTTTGTTATTACATTTTTATTTTAGTGCGTAATAACAAAAGCTCCTCTCATCATCTTAATGTAAACTATTTTAATAAAAAACAGTTTACATTAAGATGCATTACGTTATCATAGTTCTACTATTTATGAATAAAGGTAGAAAATAATGAAACAACAACTGACTTCGTATTATCCAACGTTTATTACCACATTGGTTAACTTATCTTCTTGGCAACGTAAACTATTGGCTACCACAAGTGCGGCATTACTCTTAGGGCTAGCGGCTAATATTAGTATTCCAACTTACCCCGTTCCATTTACATTACAATCATTAGCGGTGTTGTTAATTGGTGCTTTCTTAGGTCGTAAGTTAGGTACATTAGCCATACTCCAATACCTATTGTTAGGCGCAATGGGGTTACCGTTATTTGCCAATGGTAGTGGTGGAATTATGGCGCTGGCTTCACCATCTTCTGGCTACTTATACGGCTATGTTTTTAGCGCTTATTTAGCGGGGTTTGCAGCAGAAAAAGGTTATGATCGTCACTTTATTTTCGGTTTAATTGCATTTGCTTGTGCGCATCAATTATTATTTGCATTTGGTGTTGTTTATTTGATGGGCTATTTGCACATTAGTTTTATTGATGCTTTAAAAGTGGGTTACTTTCCATTTGTCGGTATTGATGCGCTCAAATTTATCATTGCAACTTGTGTAATGTTTTCTCTATGGCGTTATCGTGCTAAAAATCAATAATATTCAAAGTGGCGATATCATCTTCCAAAGCCTTAACGAAGATAATGATTTTAGTGACGCGATAAACTGTTCTGGCGCAGTGCCTAACATGGATAAAATAACAAAAAATATCAATCATGTCGGTTTATATATCGGAAATAATATCGTTATTGAAGCAACGCAACAATATGGTGTGATTGAACAACCACTGGCTGATTTTATTTGTGCAGCTAAGCGCAATATTATTGGCAGAATCGATGATTTAGTTGTTATTAAAAATGCAATTAAGCGAGTTAAAACTTGTTTAGGTTCACCTTACAATCATAGCTTTTATCCCGATTCGGACGGATTTTATTGTAGTGAGCTGATCACTTATGCTTTCAAAACTAAGCATGGTAGTGACTATTTCGCATTATATCCAATGAATTTTAAGGATTTAACGACAAATCAAATTTTACCTTATTGGATTGATTATTATCGTGAGCTAAAGCAGAGGATCCCACAACAAGAGCTTGGCTCACATCCACAGCAATTACTTAGACAAGACCACTTATTCAAGACAATCCTAACACTTGAATTATCCTAAAAGGAGGTAATTAACACAAAAAAGCATTTTACTATTGACATAGCGCCATTAAATCTATAATATGCGCGCTACATTTCGGTTCCTCCATAGTTCAGTCGGTAGAACGGCGGACTGTTAATCCGTATGTCACAGGTTCAAGTCCTGTTGGAGGAGCCAACTTTCATGTTTTAAAATCTCACCTTTAATAGATAATATCTTAATACTAAGTCATCTTATCCACCTTTTATCACGTTAATATCAGCAATCTATATTGTATTTACAAATAAATTATTCATAATAATTTAGCAATAGATCTATCAGAGCTAGATATATAAAGCTCCATTCGATCATAAAGTTGATGATATATTTATCGGTAAGGAGGGATGAGCAATGCATGTACATTTTATTATTCATGAAGCATTTGAAGCGCCTGGTGCCTATGAGCAGTGGGCCATGATGCATCATCACACAATAACCTATTCTCGTGTTTATCTAGGTGAATCGCTTCCTCACCATATTGATAAGATTGATATTCTTATTATCATGGGCGGGCCTCAATCACCGTCAACAACTCAACAAGAGTGTGCATATTTTGACTCTATAGCAGAACAAGGTGTGATCTTGTCTGCGATAAAAGCGGGTAAAATGGTCATTGGTGTGTGTCTAGGTGCGCAATTAATTGGCGAAGCACTAGGGGCAAACTATGCCAAAAGCCCAGAAAAAGAGATTGGGAAGTTTCCTATTACACTAACTGAAATCGGTAAAGCCAATCCTTTATTTGCTGATTTTGGAAGTGCATTAGAAGTTGGCCATTGGCACAATGATATGCCAGGTTTAACCAAAGATGCCCAAATTATTGCTTATAGTGAAGGCTGCCCTCGCCAAATCATTGCTTATGGCAAATTAGTTTATGGATTCCAATGCCATTTAGAGCTAACGCCTAAAGTAGTTGATTTACTGATTGCCAATTCACAAAAAGAGTTTAGTCATACGGAAAAATACCGCTTTGTTGATACCCAAGATAAACTTCGCTCTCATAATTACACTGAAATGAATCAAAAGCTTTTTACTTTTCTCGACAAATTGAGTCAGCTTTATCTTTCGCCTTAAAGAAAATAATTGATTATATCTTGATTAATAAGGAAATTAAAAAACATGAAAAATATTCCCGTTGATAAGCCAGAAAAACGTAGCAAATTAAGACTAAAATTAGGTAAAGAATATTTTATATTAAAACGTAAATTAGATTGGTGGCGACATCGCAAAGTTTATAGCGCTGTTGATATCCATAATAATACATGTTGTTATTCGCATAAAAAACATCAGTCTGTTTTGTTAAGACCATTAAAAGATGTTGATATGTATTTACAATATAACAAAATCACGAATCTGCGCTTAGCAATCGAAAAACTAAATGGTTCAATCATTAAGCCCAACCAGCGCTTTTCGATCTGGCATAAAGTAGGGCGTCCATCTAAAAAACGAGGATTTTTAGAAGGGCTATCGCTGCATAATGGGCAAATAGGTAAAGATATTGGTGGAGGGTTATGCCAATTAGGTAATTTGATTTATTGGATTGTATTACATTCTGATTTAACAATTCTGGAGCGTTGGCGGCACAGCTTTGATGTTTTCCCTGATATTAATCGTACAATTCCATTTGCTTGCGGGGCAACCTTGTCTTATAACTATGTCGATTTACAGTTGATCAATAAAACTAATACAACTTATCGACTTAACCTGTGGCTTGATGATCAATACTTACATGGTGAATTGCTTGCAGATTCGCCTTTGTCTTATGATTATGAAGTATTTGAAACCGATCACCGCATTGAGCAACAATGGTGGGGAGGCTACACTAGACATAATAAAATCTGGCAACGTAAAACCCATTTAATTGATAACCATACGGAAGAAAAACTCATCAGTGAAAATCACGCCATTATGATGTACACTCCATTTATCGCAAATAATGAAACGTAATTGAAAACACAATAATTATCTTAATAATAGATAGTCATCAGCTATCTAAGTGATAGTTTGAGGGCTATACTAATAGTCCTTATACTCATTATAAATTGTAGTTAATACCTAATTATATGAAAGGAGCAAATTTCATGGCTTATACTTTACCTCCCTTACCTTATGCATATGATGCATTAGAACCTTATATCGATTCAGAAACGATGCATCTTCATCATGATAAGCATCATCAAACTTATGTAAATAATGCAAATGCTATCCTTGAAACATTGCCGGCTGAATTGAAAGATTTATGTCCAAGTGATTTATTAAAAAATTTAGATAAAGTCCCTGCCGACAAAGTTACCGGTGTTAAAAATAACGTAGGTGGACATGTTAACCATACACTTTTCTGGGAATTATTAAAAGTCGGTACCGAGCTTAAAGGTGAACTTAAAGCAGCCATCGAAAAAGATTTTGGTTCAGTTGATGCTTTTAAAGAAAAATTTGCCGCAGCGGCAGCAACTCGATTTGGTTCAGGTTGGGCATGGTTAGTATTACAAAATGGCAAGCTTGAAATTGTGTCAACCGCTAACCAAGATTCACCAATGATGGGTGAAAAATTTGCCGGCGTTTCTGGCACACCTATTTTAACACTTGATGTGTGGGAACACGCTTATTATTTAAAATACCAAAATCGTCGTGTTGATTATATCGGTGCGTTTTGGAATGTAGTTAACTGGGATAAAGTTGCTGAACTCTACGCAGAAGCTAAAAAATAAATAGTTATTACAATAAAGCTTCTATCCAACCTGTTAAAGATGACATTTTATGTGTCATCTTTTTTATCATCAATAGATTATTCATCAACACCCCCTCTAAAATTGGCAATTGCTAATTTATGCCTAAATCCGCTACAATGGGTGCTTGTTTAAAAAATCATAAACTGAGCAGATCAATTTAAATCATGTTTGAAATTAACCCTGTTAAGTCAAAGATCGCTGAACTTACCGAACGCACGGCTGTGATTCGGGGGTATCTTTGACTATGATGTAAAAAAAGAACGACTAGAAGAAGTCAATGCTGAATTAGAACAGCCCGAAGTATGGGCAGATCCAGAAAAAGCACAAGCGTTAGGTAAAGAACGTGTCGCGCTTGATGAAATCATCGGTACTCTCAATTCATTAACTCACGGCCTTGACGATGTTGAAGGTCTACTTGAGCTTGCTATTGAAGCTGAAGATCAAGATACTTTCGATGAAGCAATCAGCGAGCTTGATCAACTAGAAAAAAAGTTGGTAGGTCTTGAGTTTCGACGTATGTTTTCTGGCAATTACGATAGTGCCGATTGTTATTTAGATATCCAATCAGGATCAGGTGGTACAGAAGCACAAGATTGGGCAGAGATGTTACTTAGAATGTATTTACGTTGGGCTGAATCAAAAAGTTTTACAACAGAAGTAATGGAAGTGTCAGATGGTGATGTTGCAGGTATCAAATCAGCAACAATTAAAGTGTCTGGCGATTATGCTTACGGTTGGTTACGTACCGAAACAGGGGTGCATCGATTAGTCCGTAAAAGTCCATTTGACTCAGGTAATCGGCGCCACACTTCGTTTGCTTCAGTATTTGTGTATCCTGAAGTAGATGATGATATTGATATTGACATTAATCCAGCAGATCTCCGTATTGATGTTTACCGGGCATCAGGTGCTGGTGGGCAGCACGTGAATAAAACTGAGTCTGCAGTACGTATTACACATGTTCCAACCGGGATTGTTACTCAGTGTCAAAATAACCGCTCACAACACAGCAATAAAGATCAAGCAATGAAGCAGTTAAAAGCAAAACTGTATGAGCTTGAAATGCAGAAAAAAAATGCCGAAAAACAACAGATGGAAGAAAATAAATCTGACATTGGCTGGGGCAGCCAAATTCGTTCTTACGTACTTGATGATTCACGAATCAAAGATTTACGTACCGGTGTCGAAACACGCAATACCCAAGCCGTTTTAGACGGTGATTTAGATCAATTTATTGAAGAAAGCTTAAAAGCAGGTTTATAACCCTGCTTGGTGATAAATAAAAGGTAAAATTATGTCAACACAGCAAGAGCAACAAAACCATATTGAAGAGTTAAATAACGAGCTTACAATACGTCGTGAAAAATTATCTGCAATTCGCGAACAAGGCATTGCTTTCCCGAATGATTTTCGTCGTGACGCAATTTCAAGCGATCTTCATAAACAGTATGGCGATAAAACGAATGAAGAATTGATTGAAAATAAAATTATTGTAACTGTTGCTGGGCGTATGATGATGCGCCGTATTATGGGTAAAGCTTCGTTCGTTTCTTTACAAGATGTTGCTGGGCAGATCCAACTTTATGTCACTCGTGATGATCTTCCTGAAGGTTTTTATAACGAACAATTTAAAAAATGGGATTTGGGGGATATTGTCGGTGCTAAAGGTTACCTATTTAAAACTAAAACTGGTGAGCTTTCTATTCATTGTGAAGAAATCCGCTTGCTAACCAAAGCACTACGCCCATTACCTGATAAGTTTCATGGACTGGCTGATCAAGAAATGCGATATCGCCAGCGTTACTTGGATCTTATCACTAATCAAGAATCAAGAGAGACGTTTAAAGCGCGCTCAAAGGTGGTCAGTGAAATCCGTAATTTTATGATTGAAAATAGCTTTATGGAAGTTGAAACGCCAATGATGCAAGTTATCCCTGGTGGCGCATCAGCTAAGCCTTTTATTACGCATCATAATGCGCTTGATTTAGATATGTACTTACGA
The DNA here is from genome assembly GCF_001690265.1 of Gilliamella sp. HK2. Lineage (NCBI taxonomy): Bacteria > Pseudomonadati > Pseudomonadota > Gammaproteobacteria > Orbales > Orbaceae > Gilliamella > Gilliamella sp. HK2. Next base: position 76,422 of record NZ_LZGV01000016.1, on the reverse strand, counting down.
ATTGCACCAGAGCTTTATTTAAAACGTTTAGTTGTTGGGGGCTTTGAACGTGTATTTGAAATTAACCGTAACTTCCGTAATGAAGGGGTGTCGCCAAGACATAATCCAGAATTCACCATGATGGAAATGTATATGGCTTACGCTGACTACAAAGATCTGATTGTATTAACAGAAGCATTATTCCGTCGTTTAGCTATTGCCGTAACTGGCGATGCTGTTGTGCAATATGGTGATCATACTTTTGATTTTGGTAAGCCATTTATCAAGATGACAATGCGTGAAGCCATTTGCCACTATCGCCCAGAAACCAATAATGCCGATTTAGATGATTTTGATAAAGCCTGTGCCATTGCGCAATCAGTTGGCATCAAAATTGAAAAAGGCTGGGGACTTGGTCGTGTTGTCACTGAAATTTTTGAAGAAGTGGCTGAAGCAAATTTAATTCAACCAACCTTTATTACTGAGTATCCAGCAGAAGTTTCACCTCTGGCTCGTCGTAATGATGAAAACCCATTTGTTACTGATCGATTTGAATTTTTTATTGGTGGCCGTGAAATTGGCAATGGATTCTCAGAACTCAATGATGCCGAAGATCAAGCACAACGTTTTGCAGATCAAGTATCCCAAAAAGACGCTGGCGATGATGAGGCAATGTTCTATGATGAAGATTACATTACTGCCCTTGAGCATGGTTTACCGCCTACAGCAGGATTAGGAATTGGTATTGACCGAACAGTAATGCTATTTACAAATAGCCATACAATTCGTGATGTTATTTTATTCCCAACCATGCGACCAATCAAATAAAATAACTTACTACTAAATACGACTAAAAAAGCTCACTTATCATATAAATAAGTGAGCTTTTATATTTAAACATATAATTTAAATCAAGTTTATTAAAAAACTATTTTACATAATAATCAATGTAAGTATCCAAAATTTCCCCCTTTTTTATCTAAATTATGACTCATTTTTTTAATACTTAGCTATATAAACAATGTATCTTAATCATTAACGAATAAATACCATAATACGTTATTGCTTACCTTTTAATAATACACATGCTTAACCTGCTAAAAAGATGTTTGTATCGATTAACTATTTGATATAAAAATAATTATTGCCGATAAACTTCTTATTAGTTTGATCAGCACTTAAGATAAGTAAAATGGGGGGTTATTCATTGATTCGGGAGTGTGATTGCTAATACATTATAAAAATCGTTGGCTATAAATTATAGCCAACGAAACATTAATAAATATTAGTTAGAACGATTGGCATTTATTTGATGAGGTAAGATTAAATTCAAAACAATGGCTAAGATACCACATAAACTAATGCCCTGTAGTGCATAAGATCCAAAATCAAAAATCATTCCACCAATCCCAAAAACTAAAACTAATGAAACGATACACATATTTCGAGGCATGGAAAGATCGACTTTATGTTTGACTAAAATATTGATGCCCACTGATGCAATAGAACCAAACAATAGCACCATAATTCCTCCCATTACTACAGTTGGAATGGAGCTTAAAAATGCCCCGATTTTGCCAATAAAAGACATTAAAATTGCCCAAATTGCGGCCCATGTCATAACGCGTGTTTTAAAATTGCGCGTTAACGTTACCGCACCAATTACTTCGGCATAAGTAATGCATGGTGGCCCACCAAAAAAACCTGCTGTAGAGGTTGCAATCCCATCACCTAGTAATGTGCGTTGTAAACCAGGATCACGTGTATAATCTTTTCCTGTCACAGAACTAATTGCCATAATATCACCCACGTGTTCAATGGTTGGTGCAATGACAATTGGAATCATATATAAAATAGCTTGCCAATGAAATTCAGGGAAAGTGAAATCGGGAATCTTAAACCATGGAGCATCCATAATTGGTTGAAAATTGACTATACCAAATACACAAGAAAGGGTATAACCAACGACGATTCCCGAAATAATTGGCAATAATTTTAAAAAGCCTTTTGCCCAAATGGCAACAATTAGCGTAGTTAACAACGAAGTCATTGATATGATAATCAATTGATAATTTTCTGCTTGCAGTCCACTATCTTTACCCATGGCCATATTTACAGTTACTGGAGCTAGTGATAAGCCGATAACCATAATAATAGGACCAGTCACCACTGGTGGCAATATCCGATCAATAACATGATTACCATTAATTTTAACTAAAAAAGCAAAAAGCATAAATACAAAACCAGCAGCAACTAAACCGCCTAATGTTGCTGGAATTCCCCATTGGGCAACACCAAATGATATAGGTGCAATAAAGGCAAATGATGAAGCCAAAAATACAGGGACTTTACCTTTAGTTGTCAATTGAAATAATAAAGTACCCACTCCAGCAGTAAAAAGAGCGACATTTGGATTTAACCTTGTTAACAAGGGTACTAATACCAATGCCCCAAATGCAACAAATAACATTTGTGCTCCAGTCAAAATATCCTGCCAACAATGCTTATGCAGTGATGTTATATTTTTTGTTTTGTCTGTTGTGATATTGTTCACATCTCGCCTCTCTTACTTAACTAATCTTATTGTATAACTTGCCTGATCAACAGGCATAAAAAAACCGGTTTAACCGGTCTAAAATTTGAGATTTTATTTTGTGCCGAAAATTTTGTCTCCAGCATCCCCAAGTCCTGGTAGTATGTAGCCTTTTTCGTTCAACCTCTCATCAATTGATGCGGTATAAAGTTCAACATCTGGATGAGCTTGTTCAAGTACTTTAATGCCTTCTGGCGCAGCAACTAAAACTAATACTTTAATATTTTTACACCCTGCTTTTTTTAGCAAGTCGATTGTTGCAACCATTGAACCGCCTGTTGCAAGCATAGGATCAACAACTAAAGCCATTCGCTCTTCAATATCAGATGTTAACTTTTGGAAATAAGGGACAGGTTCGAGAGTTTCTTCATTACGATAAAAACCAACAACGCTAATACGGGCACTTGGTATATGTTCAAGCACGCCATCCATCATACCTAAACCTGCGCGCAAGATAGGTACGACGGTAATTTTTTTACCTTTGATACGTTCAACTTCAACAGGCCCACACCAACCTTCTATCGTTACTTTTTCGGTAGGTAGATCAGCCGTTGCTTCATAAGTTAATAAACTGCCAACTTCACTGGCAAGATCACGAAATTCTTTGGTGCTAATGTCGTATTCACGCATTAATCCAATTTTATGACGGACAAGAGGGTGTTTTACTTCAACTATTTTCATGGAGAGCCTCAGTGTTATTTTCTATAATCGGTTAGTCGGTATAAATAACCACTGAGCGGTGATTTTAACATAGATATCACTTGATGAAAACCTAAAATCGACTGCCTTATAGACAACGTAAATATTGATAAAAAAAGAAAAATAAAAAATTTAACGGTAAAAATAAGTTTTATTTTCATTTTTTTCATTTGAATAGCCGTCCCAAATAATTTATTTCAGCAATTAATTTAAAAAAAGGAATATAGGAATGAATTGGTTTATTGATGGCATTACAAAAAATTATGCAAATTTTAATGGACGAGCACGTCGTAAAGAATATTGGATGTACGTTTTGTTCAGTTCTATTTTAACTGTTATCGCAATAATCATTGATAAAATGATTGGAAGTCCTTTAATGGTAATCTTAACGTTGGCATTATTCCTTCCTAATTTAGCTGTTACTGTACGCCGCTTACATGATACAAGTAAATCAGGTTGGTGGGTTTTGTTACAATTTATTCCATTCATTGGCGCTATTATTATAATTGTATTCTGCGTACAGGACTCAACACCAGGCAGCAACCAATACGGTGAAAACCCTAAAGGGTTACAATTTATTACTAATAACCTTATCATTAAACGTGGTAAGGTTAAATCATTATTAACATTATCTCCTATCTTTTAAATACTTTCTCCATCTAAATATTCAACAGGCAAATCAACCACTTTTCGATCAATCTTTTCGCCGTTGATTCGTTTTAATAACAGTTCAGTCGCAATCTTCCCCATTTCAATTCTTGGTGTTTGTATAGAAGCTAATTTAGGATTCATATATTGACCAATTTGATGCCCATGAAAGCCAACAATCGCTATCTGTTTTGGAACTTCAATACGCATTCGCTGACACTCTAATAATACGCCCAAGGCCAAATCATCATTGGTACTAAAAATGCCATCAACGCAAGGTAATTCTGTTAAAATCTGATGCAAAAATCGTGCGCCTAACTCATAAGATGACGCTTCTTTAGTTGCTAATGTTCGTGGATTTAATCCCGCTTCTTGCATTGCCTGTTCATAGCCTTGTTGACGAATAATACTTCGTTGATCTTGCCTTGCGCTAAAATAAACAATATTACGACGCCCTTTATCTATCATACGATGAATCATATTTTTCGTTGCAGTAAAATTATCAAACCCAACAGCCATATCAATGCAAGGTGAGATGCTATCCATAATCTCAACAACAGGAACACCCGAAATTTCAATCATCTTTAATGTTGCTGGAGTATGCGTTCTTTCCGTTAAAATTAACCCGTCAATATTATAAGAAAGTAATGAGCGCAGGCGTAATTCTTCTTTGTCAGCACTGTATCCAGTATGAGTGATCATGGTTTGATATCCTCGCACATCCGTCACCATCTCAATACCTTTTAAAATATCGGCGAAAACCTGATTAGTTAAAGAAGGGAACACAATACCAATAGCATTACTTTTAGCGTTAGACAGCATATCGGGAGCTTTATTGGGAATATATCCTAGCTTATCTATTGCGGCTGAAATTTGTAATTGGAGTGGTTTTGATACAAGGTTAGGATCATGCAGAAAACGACTGACTGTCATTTTACTTATCCCAATCAAATTGGCAATTTCTTGCAAACTTGTTCGACGTCTTTTATTGCTCATTCACTTTTTCCGGTAGCTTTGGCTGCCAATCTATAGCAGTTTTACCTTGCTGTATAATTAGATCATTTGCTTTGGAAAAATGCTTACAGCCCAAGAAACCTCGATGTGCGGATAACGGCGATGGATGTACTGAAGTTAATACATGATGTTTTTGGCGATTAATAAACTGTCCTTTTTTTTGCGCAGGAGACCCCCACAATAAAAAAACCACTCCTTCAAGATATTGATCGATTGCAGCTATTACATGGTCAGTAAAAGTTTCCCAACCTATTTTTGCATGGGAATGGGCTTGTCCTGCTTCAACAGTTAGCACGTTGTTTAATAATAATACACCTTGAGTTGCCCAAGAGGCTAAGTAACCATGAGAAGGAATCTTAAAATGTTCAATATCTGTTGATAATTCTTTATAGATATTCAATAACGATGGGGGCGGCTTAATCCCTGGTAAAACAGAAAACGAAAGTCCGTGAGCTTGATTAGGACCATGATAAGGATCTTGCCCTAAAATCACCACTTTAATTTGATTAAATGGCGTAAAACGAAATGCATTAAACACATCATGCTGTGGTGGATAAATAATTTTACCTTTCGCCCGCTCAGATGCCACAAATTGCATTATTTGTTGAAAATAGGGCTTTTCTTTTTCAGCGCCAATAACATCATGCCATGTTAATTGATTACTCATACAACACCTATACTATTATTTTATATGACTCAACAAGACCATTTACTAATTACAATAATTATACCTAAAAATAATAATAAACCTAATGCTAATGAGCTTAAGGTTCACTAAACAAAAATATTTATTTAAATAAAAAATGTTGCTTTATTGATCAAGGCTGCAATGCTAATAAAATATTCTTATAACATCCCAAATTACGCTACACTTTACACTAAATGAGGCATTATGTTACCTACCCATATGTTTAGATAATACAAATGTATAGTTAATAAATTTAAAAGAATTAATGCGATAAATAGTTTTTCAGAAACATAGCAAAAACACTAAACAAAGGTATTACTTATTGGATTGATAGCTTTTTTTGACTTTAATCAAATTTTGAAAGTGCTATATTAACCCTAATTATTTTAGGGCAATAAGGCCCCGTTAGGAGGATTTAAAATGATTACAGGTATCCAAATTACTAAAGCAGACAATGCAGCACTTCTTAACTCTTTTTGGCTATTAGATGACGCTACTAAAGAAGCTCGTTGTGTGGCAGCTAAATCAGTTTATAAAGAAGATCAAGTTATTCCAACTGCCGAATTAGGCCAATTCGAATATCGTGAAGTTCCATTAGATGTTGCACCAACCATCAAAGTTGAAGGTGGTCAACACTTAAATGTTAACGTTCTTCGTCGTGAAACTTTAGAAGATGCAGTAAAAAATCCAGAAAAATACCCACAATTAACAATTCGTGTTTCTGGCTATGCAGTGCGCTTTAACTCGTTAACTGCAGAACAACAACGCGACGTTATTGCTCGTACATTTACAACCAAAATTTAATTAAATCGAGTTTAAGTTTTATAAAAGATAATCTAAGTAATTAGGTTATCTTTTTTTATGAATTAAATATAACAATATGCTAATGCACTAGTTATTAGTGAGGAAAAGCATCCATTAATCGTAGATACATTTTATGTTATGCTTGATGACATTCAACCCAACGTAAGTATTGTCGCCAGAAAGGATCGAACTCGCATTCAGTTTTAACGGATAATGTATGATATCGGTCTGTTATCTGTTGTACTAGTTGAAGTGCTGAGTGTTTATTTCCTACATGCCATAACATATTTCTGACACCTTGACTAAAACTGTTTTGACAGTGAATACCCTGCTCATCAGCACGTAAAGCAAGATTGATAGTATCCTCTAATTCATAAACAAGTGAAAGAGCCTCTTTACTATCAATATCAACGATAATATTAAGCGCATAACAATAATTTTCATGCCCTACCAAAGAATTAGCCGCTTCATTACGATGCACTAATATTTTAAGATCCGTTAATTCAAATACAATCCATTGATCCTCTTGAGCGTTAAGCACACCGGTATGTTTTAAATCTTCTTTCCATAATCGATCAAAAATAGTGACAAATTGGTTAGCAGGAATTGTAACAGCATTGTGATCTGTCTTTAAAAACTCAATAGATTCTAATCTAACAGCAAAATCATATTCACCCAATAGGTGATCGAGATAAATCAATGCCATCGTTTCTGCTTGTTTTACCATATCTTCGGGGATCGTCTTAGCAAACAGAATACCGATAGATATTTTACGATAACTTTCTTTATATTGAATTAATAAATCAGCAGCACTTAATGAGAAAGAACTTTCTTCAGATTTTATAACAAATGTATCTACATTATTAGTGCGCTGACGAAATGCTTCTACTTCGAAAAACTGAAGATCAGGTGCTTGTCGAGTAATTTCCATTACATACTCGAATCGATCAATTTTTCCATCTGCGGTAAAAATAATTTTATGCTTCTTAGTATCCCCTATAGTAATTTCAGCAATTACATCTAACTGATTTTCATCTAATAGCTTATTGATATTTTTAATTATATCGATAAGTTCAAGTTCATTAAGAGATTGCTCAGATTTTTTTACCTGTCGCCAAAAATCCTGAATTATCACACTTAAATGATTTTGTGAGCTTTGTTGCTCTTTTGGTATGTCTTTAATACTAGGCGGTGATTTTTTCCAAAACTTTTTAAAAAACATATATATTATTCCCTTCATGTCATTAAAATCATACAAAACTAATATTAATAATTTAACTAATGTATACTATATTCATTTAAAGTTAATAACTATCGATTATCTAATAAGATTATTAATGAAAATATTGTTGTAAGGAAACTTTATTTTATCAAAGTAGAAAAACTAAAAATATTTAAATTAAACAAGCTGATATAATTAAAATGCGAGATTAGTAACCTAACCTCGCTATTATTTCAGCTGTGATTTGTTTTATTCAAAAAACTTTTTCACTTTGTCAAAAAAGCTTTTTTCTTTTGGACTGTGTTTAGAACTTTTATCAGCTTTAAAGCTTTCAGCCAATTCTTTTAGCAATTCTTTTTGCTTGCTTGTTAAGTTGACTGGTGTTTCAACCACAACATGACAGTAAAGATCACCGATAGTGCTACCGCGCAACGATTTAACGCCTTTACCACGTAGTCGGAACATTTTTCCTGTTTGTGTTTCAGGAGGAATGGTTAAACTGACCTTACCATTAAGCGTTGGTACTTCAACTTCACCGCCAAGTGATGCGAGTGCAATATTAATCGGGATTTCGCAATGCAGGTTTGTACCATCTCGCTCAAAAATAGCATGTGGTTTAACTTGCATTTGTACATATAAATCGCCTGCAGGTGCTCCGTTTAAACCTGCTTCACCTTCGCCAGAAAGTCGAATACGATTACCTGTGTCAACACCTGCTGGAATAGTAACAGAAAGTGTTTTCGTTTTTTGTACACGACCTTCACCATGACACTTTTTACATGGATTTTTTACAACTTTTCCTCGCCCATGACAAGTTGGGCACTCTTGTTGCACGGCAAAAAAACCTTGTCGCATTTGTACAACACCTGAACCATGACAAGTATTACACGTCACCACATCCGAAGATTTTTCAGCTCCTTGTCCATGGCAAGTATCACAACTTACCCATGTTGGCACTTTAATTTCTTTACTAACACCGGCTGCGGCTTCTTCTAATGTTAGGGTGATATTGTATTGTAAGTCATTACCTCGAGAAGTGGTTTGACTACGCCCTCGACCTCCACCAAAGAAATCACTGAATATATCGTCAAACGCTCCACCACCAAAACCGCCAAATCCACCAAAACCACCAGCTCCTGCTCCTTGCCCTTGTTCAAATGCCGCATGACCATATTGATCATAAGCCGCCTTTTTTTGCGGATCAGTTAGGATTTCGTAGGCTTCTTTTACTTCTTTGAATTTTGCTTCAGCTTCGTCTTTATTATCCTGGTTTTTATCAGGATGATATTTCATGGCTAGACGTTTATAGGCTTTTTTTATCTCGCTTTCACTAGCACTTTTACTAACGCCTAATGTTTCATAATAATCTTTCTTCGCCATAATTAACCTTTATTTTTGTTTCTTTTCATAAAGAACTAAACGGGCTTGAGTTACCTCGCGCCCGTTTAACTTGCTACATGTCTAAAACTTGTTGAAATAACTTATTAAAAAACATAGTAATTAATGATTATTTTTTATCATCATCAACTTCTTTAAAATCAGCATCAACAACATCATCTTGCGCACTAGCGCTTTCACTATTTGATTGACCTGCGCCTTGAGCTTGTTGTTGTGCTAGTTCAAGTAATTTTTTAGATGCTTCCATTAATGCATTAATTTTTGCTTCAATTTCTGCCTTATCTTCACCTCGAGCTGCGACTTCTAAAGCATTTACTGCGTCTTCAATAGCTTTTTTATCATCAGCTGATAACTGATCACCAGACTCAGCCACTTGTTTTCGAGTTGAATGAACAAGGTGATCGGCTTGGTTACGAGTTTGAGCTAGTTCTTCAAATTTACGGTCTGCATCGGCATTTGCTTCTGCATCATTAACCATTTTTTGAATCTCTTCTTCGCTTAATCCTGAAGAGGCTTTAATCGTAATTTTTTGCTCACGACCTGTATTTTTGTCTTTTGCCGATACATGTAAAATACCATCAGCATCAATATCAAATGTCACTTCAATTTGTGGCATACCACGTGGTGCAGGTTGAATACCATCTAGATTGAATTGACCTAATGATTTATTATCGCCAGCACGTTTACGCTCACCTTGCAATACATGAATAGTTACGGCTGATTGATTATCTTCAGCAGTTGAGAACACTTGACTATGTTTAGTTGGGATAGTTGTGTTCTTTTCAATTAACGCTGTCATCACACCACCCATAGTCTCAATACCTAAAGACAATGGTGTAACATCAAGTAATAAAACATCTTTAACATCACCGCCAAGTACACCACCTTGAACAGCAGCACCAACAGCAACCGCTTCATCAGGGTTTACATCTTTGCGTGGCTCTTTACCAAAGAAGTCAGCAACGGCTTTTTGAACCATTGGCATACGTGTTTGACCACCAACAAGAATAACGTCTTTAATGTCAGAAACAGAAAGACCTGCATCTTGTAATGCTGTTTTTACAGGATCCATTGAGCGTTTAACCAAATCTTCAACTAAAGACTCAAGTTTTGCACGCGTTACTTTAATATTTAAATGTTTTGGACCGCTTGCATCAGCTGTAATATACGGTAGATTAATATCTGTTTGTTGAGCAGATGATAATTCAATTTTTGCTTTTTCTGCTGCTTCTTTCAAGCGTTGCATAGCAAGTGGATCATTTTTCAAATCAAAGTTTTGTTCACGTTTAAATTCGTCAACTAAATAATTGATTAAGCGTGAGTCGAAATCTTCACCACCTAAGTGTGTATCACCATTTGTTGCTAATACTTCAAATGTTTTTTCACCATCAACATCGTCGATTTCGATGATTGAGATATCAAATGTACCACCACCAAGGTCATAAACAGCGATAGTGCGGTTGCCGACATCTTTGTCTAAACCATAAGCGAGTGCTGCAGCTGTTGGTTCGTTGATAATGCGTTTAACATCAAGCCCAGCAATACGGCCTGCATCTTTAGTTGCTTGGCGTTGAGCATCATTAAAATAAGCTGGAACTGTAATTACTGCTTCAGTAACGGCTTCGCCAAGATAGTCTTCTGCTGTTTTTTTCATTTTCTTTAATACTTCAGCAGAAATTTGTGGTGGTGCAATTTTTTGACCTTTAACATCAACCCATGCATCGCCATTATCTGCTTTCACAATTTTATATGGCATGATGCTAACATCACGTTGCACTTCAGCATCTTCAAAACGACGACCAATTAAACGTTTAATTGCAAATAAGGTGTTTTGTGGATTGGTTACAGCTTGACGTTTTGCTGGTTGACCAACTAATGTTTCACCATCTTGGGTATAAGCAATAATCGAAGGAGTTGTGCGATCGCCTTCTGCATTTTCTAATACTTTTGCTTGACCATTGTCCATTACAGCAACACATGAGTTTGTTGTTCCCAAGTCAATACCAATAATTTTACCCATAATTTATTCTCCTAAAAATCTGTAATTTATTCCTTGTATATAGGGTTTAAATATGAATTTTCAAGCCCTTAATTTCACAAGGAAATGTTTTTGTTTTCACATAAATGGGAACATTATTATTAATATCAAGGGGCGATAAAAAATAATTTTTCCTGAAATCTTGATTATCGCGTTTTCTGCACTTATTATTGCCGCTCTTTTTAATCATCAAACTTAATTTATAGGATCCTTATGGAACAAACAAAACTTGCAAATCCTGGCCCTTTGGGCTTAATGGGGTTTGGTATGACAACAATTTTATTAAATATTCATAATGCAGGATTTTTCCCTGTTATGACGGTTATTGTCTCGATGGGTATTTTTTATGGTGGCCTTGCACAAGTCATTGCTGGCATTTTAGAATTTCGAAAAGGCAATACGTTTGGCACTACAGCATTTACGTCTTATGGCTTCTTTTGGATTGCGTTAGTGGGCATTTGGTATTTACCGACCTCTGCTGCCACAGCAACATCTGATGCAACTTTTGTTGGTATTTTTCTTGCTTTATGGGGCATTTTTACTGGGTTTATGTTTATTGGTACGTTAAAAGGTAATAGAGCATTACAATTTGTTTTTGCGAGTTTAACCGTTTTATTTGCTTTATTAGCCATTGGTAACATTTCTGGTAATCATAGCATTATCCATATCGCTGGTTTTGAAGGTATTGTTTGCGGAGCAAGTGCAGTTTATCTTGCTATGGCTGAAGTAATTAATGAGCAATATGGCCGAACCATTCTACCAATTGGGGCACCAAAAGGCGCTACACATTAATTGGTATATCACATCTACCAAGTCATTTTGGTTGATGTGATTCATTTTTTCTTCACTAAACTTCCCTAAAAAAAGCTACTTTTACTATTTATCAGCGTTATCATTTATCAGGCTTCTACATATTGCAAGTAGTGATTGAGTGTGTTTTTCTATTACTTTATTCGGTAAGTGGCTATCTTTAGGCGAGTGCGCATTGTGTATAATAATTTTACTATTTTTATCGATACTTCCCGAGCTGATCATGATGTAATTTAGTAATTTTGTCTCCATTTGACCGGTATGAAAAGTAATATTTTCTACTTGTAGGTTTGATTGTTGTGGTTTTAAAAAAATTAGTGTTTCACTATTGCCAATACTGTCAATAAAAATAAATTTTTTGCTTTTTAGTTGTTTGGAATAACTTTCTAACATTTTTAAACCATATTGACTGCTATTACCACCATCATACAAAACAAAGGCTATTTTTTTCTTCTCTTTTTTATTGAGTTGGTTAATTAAATTAATGATGGTAATAATACTTGATGAGTTACAAACAAAATTCTTTTGGTTAGGAATACCACTTTTAAATTTCAATACGAAAAAAAATAATATAACAGTCGAAATGATTGAACTAATGCCCGAAATGCTGAAAAAACCATGATTACGAATATCAGGAACAAAAACGAAATAATTTAATATTAATGACACAATAAATAAAAAAAGGATAGGTGCAATACTAATAAAATAGCTTAACTTGCTAAATTGTGGTGAAAATGCATAGTTTTTTTGAAGATTAAAGTTATTAAGACCTGTGTCATAATAAGTACAGATAATTAACTCTGCTTTATTTAAATCACCAATATAAGCATTGTAATAGTTTTCATATCGCCGTGTTGCTAATTTCAATTTGGCAAGCTTAACGTAAACCATATAGCCTAATTGCATGAGTTCTTTAGATAATACTCTTAAAAAAGCCAACTTCTCTGTTGAAGAGAAGCGTTTGCCAAATATAATACAATATCGTAGAACAAGATCTTTAAATATTTCCATTATGATTAATAATCGATTTTAATTTAAAAAAAATTCAGCAATATAGTGAATATAATCGTATAAAACCATATTCACTATGATTTATATTATTAATGAGCATAATTACACGCATTAATAATCATCCTCATTATGTGATTGATTAGGATGAATTATGTTAGCAATAGCATCTTGAATATTATCATGGCCTGCCTCAATACACTCTTTTGCTAACGCTTGTATTGTTAGTGATTCTCTATTGCATACGGCATTAATGATCATCGGTAAACTCATACCTGTAATGATGCGAACATTCATACCAAGATCATGCCATTCTGGCACACACCTCATTGATGCATTACAAGGAGATGCACCATATAGATCAACAAAAATGAGAACACCATCGCCCGAATCTAACGATCTAGAACAATTAAATATATCCGTTTTTAATTGATTAATATCTTGCCCTGGGTTAAGTGAGAGTGATTCAAATTTGTCTTGTTCTCCAACAATCATTTTAACGCTATCTTTTATCCCATCAGCCATATTGCCATGGCTAATTAATAAAATACCTATCATATTTATTATCCTATATTATTCAAATATTTTGATTGCTTCATTTAATGTGACTTTTTTCAAAGAAGGTGTTGCTTGAAAGTAAATATCCATATTAGGAAAGCTTTTTTGTAAATCGATTAATAGATTAAGTTGCTCTTTGTTAATCGATACTTCTTTAATGACTGAAGTTGCCCCAGGTACTAGCGGTAAACCACCAATATTAAGATTTGTTATTGGTACGCCAGCTTTAATAATTTTATACATTACTTCAATATTTTTTGTAATTAAGATAACATTAAAATCATCGTACTTGCGATCATTCCAGTATCTTACCGCGCCATCTTCTTTTAATACTCTGATTTTATGACCCGTGCTAGCTCCTGCCCCTAAAATGATATTTTTGGTGAACTCATCATTTGCTGAATAATCATCGGCAACAAATAAAGCATTAGCACCAGCCGCTTTAGAAACGTTGGTTGCCACTTGACCGTGAATAAGGCGACTATCTACTCGAGCTAAAACAACTTTTCCCATAATTTAAAACCTCTTTTTTAATTATTTTATAAAATACCAATTGCAGCTAAAACACCAAGTATAATGGTTAATCCTACTAATGCCCTGGTTACTTTTAAACCTTTTTGGGAGAAATAAAAATACAATCCCATTACCACAATGAGGGGTAACGCACCAGGTAGAATCTTATCTAATGTATCTTGTATAACAAAATCTTTGCCTGATAAGGTAAATTTTAAACTTGAGGATACTTTAATATAGCTAGCTGCTAAGATACCCATCATAAATAAACCTAAAATAGATAAGCCTTCGATAAGCATCTGCATTTTATTACCCACAACTTCTGTCGCAGCGTTTCTTCCTAATTTAAATCCGAGTTGAGCAAAATAATAGCCTACAAAAAGTTGGTAGATTACAAAGGCAAAGAAAGGGAATAGTGCGCCAATAGCCAACCCTTCTTGTGCCCAAGGGAGTGCAATTGCAATAAAAATATATTGTACTGTACCAGAATCAATAGCATCGCCAATGCCAGCTAAAGCCCCCATTAAACCAGCTTTAGTGTTATAAAGCACATCATTATCAATACTGATAGGTTTATTTTGATAAACTTCATCGGCTCTAACAGACTCAAGTGAGGCCATAATTCCCGAAATTGTCCCACCACCCCATGTTATTTGAGTATTAAAGAACAATAAATGTCTTTGATAGGCAGCAGCAAGTTCACTTTTTGATTTGTATAGTTTTTTAAGAATTGGCATTAATCCCCACATTAAAGATGCAGCTAGATAACGATCAAATGAGTGTGGGATTTCATTTGCATAATACCATCGTAACCAAGCAATTGTGATATCCTTTTTCGTGATGGCTTCTGGCTTTAGATCAATACTTTCTTGTACGATTTGTGTCATTATAATATTCCTCTATCTAATTTATTAATCGAATAACTACAGATTAATAATCGTCATCATCTTGATTATTATTTGGATTATTTCTAGGTTGCTCTGCCGCACAATTCACTGCTTCACTTTTTGCTAAAACAAAAATGAATGCAACAATGGCGCCAACAATGGCGTAGGTTACCATTGTTACATTAAGTGGTTTTGCAATTACCGCAATAAAATAAGCCAATAAAAAAAAGATGATGTAGCTCTTTTTACCAATAACATAAATGGTTAATGCTATACCTACCGCAGCAAGTCCACCCCCTATGACATTCAGGATATGAAAAACAAGCCCACCAGCATTTGATTTAATTACATCGGCAATAATCGGCGCACCAAAGTATAATGCGACAAACATAAATGGTATAAATAAAGCACAGCTACAAATAATGGGTAGTATGATTATGGAGAAAGTTAATTTTGAACTATTGGCTTCTTGCGCATATTTTTCAGTTAATTTCATAATCATAGTATTAAAGAAAAATCGTAGTTGATATAAATAAGAGCCTAATAAACCTACAGGGACAGCGACCGCAACAGCAGCTGTTGGTTCCATTTTTCCAAGTAATGCAACAGGAACAGCAACTGCTGTAGCAATGGAAGGCTCTGATGGCATTTGACCACCAGGAGAAAAGACGCCCATATAAATTAGCTGTATTGCAGCTGTTGTTATCATTGCATTTGCAATATCATTAAATACAACACCAACAATTAAACCAGTCATCATTGGAGTAAATCTTAACGTTAATGTTGCTCCCCCCAATCCCCGTGACATTACCATCGCAACCCATACAGAAATAATCGCTGCTTGCAGAAAAGTTACATGCATTTCTGGCATATATAAACTCCTTAATGTTTTTTATTATTACTTAACAATTTAAAATAAATCATTAAGAAACAACTGATTGAAGTTTTAACTTATTAACAAAATTCTCTACATCTTGCACACATTTTTCCCCCATACCTTGCAAACATTCAATTGCATAAGCGGAAGTATGTGGAGTAACAAGCACTTTAGGATGTTTAACTAAAGGATTATCGTTATATGCTGGTTCAGCATACATTACGTCAGTTGCATGCCCAGCGACAATACCACTATCAAGCGCAGTTAATAATGCGCTTTCATCAATCAATTCAGCTCTTGCGGTATTGGTGATATAAACACCTTTTTTCATTAAAGAGAATTGGTGCGCTGTTAAAATGTGGTAACTGGTTTCATTTAAGGATGCGTTTAAAGAGATGATGTCTGCATGTTGTAGTAGATAATTTAAATCAACAATTTCAATGTTATTTTCACTCGCCCACTGTTTATTGACATTAGGATCAACAACAAGTAGCTGGGCATTAAAACCATGTTTAAATATTTCTGCTACTCGGCTGCCAATGTTGCCACAGCCAATAACACCAACAACTTTACCAGTAACATTAATACCTAAAAAAGAGGCTCTATTTTTCCATTCATTTGACTTAACGGCAGCTTGGGATTGCACTGTTTTTCTAATTAATGCCAGCAAATTGGTTACTGCATTTTCAGCAACAGCATCGCGTTCAACCAATGGGGGAACAATAGTAACAATTGTGCCATGCTTTTTAGCTGCAATAATATCAACGTTATTAAACCCTATTCCATGGCGAGAAAGTAAAAATAGAGGATTTTTTCGATTATCAAAAAACTCTTTGTTAAAAAATGGTCTAACGCTTGCAATAAAAATATTGTATTCTTGCAATGTATTGGCTAATTCCTTACCAGAAATATTACTCTCGAAAGTGAAATGTTTCACTTCACCTATTTTTTCTAATCGATTTAGATGATCAGGAAAATATTTTCCAAAACTACTTGAGTTAATTATTGCAATTTTATAATTTTTCACGCAGCCCTCCTAATTAATAAATCATGTATCTTTATAAATTATGGATTGAAAAATAAATGTGATTTACTTCCCTTCTAATCATTATGTGACTGGTAACATTTAGTATAGTTTATTACTTTTGGTAAAAAATGAATTCAGATCACATATTTAAAAAATTTTCATTAACAACAGGTGTTATTTAATCAATCATAAGCCGTTGAGAATAAAAATTTTCAGATAAGTTTTGTGGAAAATAGCGATATGAAGTTAGCTATCAGCGGGACTGTATTCTTGTATTTTAGTCAATAAAAAAGGGCAATTATGCCCTTTTCAAACTTATTATTTCAAATCGGTTCATTACTTTTTATACGCATCATTATGAACACCAACCGCCGCACGACCAGATGGATCGTTTAGATTCTTAAATGATTCATCCCATTCAATTGCTTTAGCGGTTGAACAAGCAACAGTTGGTCCACCAGGTACGCAACGAGCGGCACTTTCAAGTGGGAATAATTCATCAAAAATTTCACGATACATATAAGCTTCTTTCGATGTTGGTGTATTGTATGGGAAGCGGAATTTTGCGTTTTCTAATTGCTGATCAGTAATTTTACTTTCAGCAATCTCTTTTAATGTATCGATCCAGCTATAACCAACACCGTCTGAGAATTGCTCTTTTTGACGCCAAATAACCGATGCAGGTAAGTAAGACTCAAATGCTTCACGTACAATGTGTTTTTCCATTTTGCCATTACTGCCACACATTTTATCTTTTGGATTAATGCGCATTGCGACATCTAAGAATTTTTTATCAAGGAATGGTACCCGAGCTTCAACTCCCCATGCTGCCATGGCTTTATTCGCTCGTGCACAATCATACATATGTAGCGCTGCTAATTTACGTACGGTTTCTTCATGGAATTCTTTTGCATTTGGCGCTTTATGGAAATAGAGATAACCACCAAACACTTCATCAGCACCTTCACCAGATAGTACCATTTTAATGCCCATTGCTTTGATTTTACGTGCCATTAAATACATTGGTGTAGATGCACGAATAGTGGTGACATCGTAAGTTTCAATAAAATAAATTACATCACGAATTGCATCAATCCCTTCTTGAATAGTAAAGTTAATTTCGTGGTGCACTGTGCCTAAATGATCAGCAACCGCTTGCGCAGCTTTAAGATCTGGGGCTCCTTTTAAGCCTACAGCAAATGAGTGTAATTGTGGCCACCATGCTTCAGATTTTTCATGATCTTCAACTCGGCGTGCTGAGAATTTTTTAGTGATTGCCGAAATGACCGAAGAATCAAGCCCACCTGATAATAAAACACCGTAAGGCACATCAGACATCAAGTGGCTTTTTACCGAATCTTCTAACGCAACACGAAGTGCATTAATATCGGTTTGATTATCTTTAACATTTTCGTAATCCATCCAGTCACGTTTGTAATAGGTTTTTATTTCACCTTCGGTGCTCGATAGATAGCATCCAGGAGGGAAAGCCTCAATGGTTTTACAAACTGGTACTAAGGCTTTCATTTCAGAGGCAACATAAAAGGTACCGTTTTCATCATGCCCTGTATACATTGGAATAATACCAATATGGTCACGACCAATAAAATAACTACCTTTATTGATGTCATAAAGAATAAAAGCAAACATGCCTTGTAATTCATCAAGACAATCAATTCCTTTTTCTTGATATAAAGCAAGAATGACTTCACAGTCAGAGCCTGTTTGAAATTCATAACGATCTTTATACTGATTTCGGAGTTCTTGATGATTGTAAATTTCGCCATTTACCGCTAAAACTAGGGTTTTATCTTTATTATAAAGGGGCTGAGATCCTGTATTGACATCCACAATTGATAAACGTTCATGAGCAAGAATAGCTTTATCAGACGCAAAAATACCAGACCAATCAGGACCGCGATGACGCTGTAGACATGATAACTCTAGTGCTTTTGTTCGTAGTTGTTCTGGATCTGATTTAATATCAAGAATACCTAAAATCGAACACATTGATTTTCTCCATTTCAAATCGCATAAGCGATACTATTACAAGTAAAAACTAATTAAATAAAAACTTTACCATCTTTTTATTAAATAGATAAATATAAAAAAGCGGTAAACAAACATTTAAGCAAACAGCATACACATTATTAATACACAATTAAAGTGTAATGTCGTTATACTTTCTCGGTTGTTGCAAAAAACAAATGATTATTTTATTAACCACTGACCTTGTCGTTTTATATATTGACCTGTTGGGGTCTTTTCTTGCGCTTTACTACCCGCTTTTTTTTCTACTTCATTTAAAGGGACATGGCTTTCATTAGACACTTTTTGGTATTGGGTTTTACGTGCCTGATTAATCAGTTGCGCAATTTCACTGGCATTGCCTTCATTTTTAACAACGCCTAAATAACCATCAGCCTGTTCACCAACAAGACCTTGCGCTTTGGCTTGGCTTAATGAATCCATGGCTTGCTCTAAATTTAATGCAAATGTAGAAAAAGATAACATAATGGACAATAATGCTATGGTTGCTTTTTTACAGATAGTCATAACAAACTCCTTAGTAAATACATCATATTTTATTGATTTGAGTGTGAATATAGATTGTTCTACTGACCACAATCAAAAGAATAGATGAAAATAAAACTTATACAATTAATATAATCCAGATTTATTGATTATATTATCTAATGCTTTATCGACTTTAATATTAATTTCATGGTCTATCTTAACGTTTAAATTGATATTAATTGGCTCGCTAGGTGCTTGTACTTTAACCGTCGGCGAACATCCGATTAACATACCTGCTAATACCATTATAACCATAACATTTCGCATCATAAAATAACCCCTTATTTTGAAGATTCTTTTTTTAAATGTGCTTGAATTCGTTTACGAACTGGTTCGCTAATTTGATCAGACAACTGTAAACTCATCAGCAATTTAGTCATGTTTTCTTCAAGATTGATATTTAAATTAACCGCTTTGCCATTTTCGACATCTAAATTGCTTCCTTGGATATTTAATCCAAGCTTGGCTATTTCGTTGGCATAATTAACAGTACCTTGTAACTTAGTATAATGAAAATTTTTAATAATATCAGTGAGTATTTTCATATTAGGGTTATTTTGTGCATAATTTTTCAAAGCAGAATTTTCAAACTGTAAATAGCCTTCATTGATTGTGGTTAACTGACCATTTTTAATCGCAAGTTCAAACGCAGATCCACCTTTCTTTTTCGCTTTTAGTAATGTAACGGGCAAATAACCATCAATTGTACCTACCCCAGCAAGTCCTTCAGCTGGGTATTTAGCAAGAATCTCTTTTAACTGTATTTGCTTTAGCCTTAAACTTAATTGTTGGGGTAATTTAGCTAAATTCAATTTACTTGGTTTAATAGACACAGAACCAGAAAAAATTGATGCTTGAGCTTTTTTCAAGTTTAGCTGCCCTTGAGCTATTGTCTTGAGTGGTGCGTTATAAATACCCGCTAATTTTACTTGCTCAAAGGCTATGCCTAAATTGACTTCTTGTATATTTAAAATAGGTACTGATGCAGTAAATTGATTATCTTTAATAACAATTTTGATGTTGCCTGTTGCTGATTTTATTTCGCTATTTTTGTAAATGCCATCGAATTTATTAACAATGAAATCAGTTGTAGTAGCTAATTTTTTACTTTCAATAGGAATAGCCGATTCAACTTTAAACGTAAAAACGCTTTCTAAACGACCAAGTATCAGATCATCAGATAAATTAGCTTTTTCTAACATCAGTGAGGCATGACCAGAATTGACTAACATAAATTGATTACTGGAAATCCACCCCGTGAATGGCAAAGTTAATTTGCTATTTTCTATACCAAATTGGCTTAAATTACTGGTCAAAATACCATTTTGAATATCAATACGTGAATCCACTTCATTAAATAGTAAAGTGGTAGACAGTTTTGCCGAATATTGATTATTACTCGACACAGCTAATTGTATAGATTCTAACTGTTTAGTTGCATCAATTTTTACGTCAAATTGTTGGTTATTTTGTGCATAATATGTTAACGAATCGATATGAATTTTTTTCGGCAACCAATCAAGCATGGTTGAAATAGTGGAGAGGTCAAAATTAGCTTGATGCACATCTTGAATTGTCGTATCAACAACTTTTTGCGTGGCTTTGACAAGCGCTTTTGCATCATTTGGTTGCCAGTAAATATCAATGTTTTTTGCCGATAACTGTGACCATGAGACAAGTAAATTTTTCGCTGTTACGGATAATTGAGACGGCTGAGATATAGTAAACTCATCAAAAGATAAGCCTTCAAAACTCATATTTATGCCATGCCAATCTATCGATAGATGATATTTTTCTTTAAATGATATCCAATAATGCCAACCACAAAAACCTAATATCAAATTGGTAAGCAAAATAATCAATAAAAACCAATAACGTTTTTTTAAGCGAACCATAGAAGTTCTCGGTTTGGCAAAAATAATTGCAGGCAACATCCTGCAATTACTATAGGTTAATTTTAAGATTGCTCACGCAGTGTAATATATGCAAGTGCCTTATCTATTCTTGCAAGCGTTCGCTTTTTTCCTACCGCAAAAACCGTCGCATCAACCGATGGTGATTGCCCTATGCCTGTTATGGCAACGCGTAGTGGCATGCCGACTTTTCCCATGCCAACATTGAGCTCTGTTGCTGTTGCTTCAATAGCATGGTGAATTTTATCAATTTGCCAATCAAAATCAGCAATTTCTGTAATTTTTGCTTTAATGGCTTCCAATGGCTCTTTAGCGACAGGACGTAGATGCTTTTTAGCTGCATCTGCATCAAAATCATCAAAATCCTGATAACAATAGGCACACGATTCAGCCATTTCTTTAAGGGTTTTACAACGTTCACCAAATAGTTTAATAATTGTAATAAGGTCAGGGCCTTTTGATAAATCATATCCTTGTTGATTCATATGCCATACTAAATGTTGAGCCACATAATCAGCGTCCAGATGATTAATATAATGATGGTTTAACCAAAGTAATTTTTCAGTGTTAAAGGCGCTGGCTGATTTGCTCACCGCACCTAATGAAAAATAGTTAATCATTTCAGGTACTGAGAAAATCTCTTGATCACCATGAGACCAACCAAGGCGCACTAAATAGTTAAGTAGAGCTTCAGGCAAATAGCCATCATCACGATATTGCATTACACTTACCGCACCATGACGCTTAGATAATTTTTGTCCATCATCGCCTAAGATCATCGATACATGTCCATATTCAGGAATCGGTGCACCTAACGCTTTTAGAATATTAATCTGACGAGGTGTGTTATTAATATGATCTTCTCCACGAATAACGTGAGTAATTTCCATATCCCAATCATCAACTACTACACAAAAATTGTAGGTTGGTGAACCATCAGTGCGGCGAATAATAAGATCATCAAGTTCTCTATTGGCAATCTCAATCGGTCCTCGAATTAAATCATTAAAGATGACAGTGCCATCAATAGGGTTAGCAAAACGCACAACATGAGGTTCATTATGGCTGTGTTCTTTTTGTACTGAATCACAACGACAATGTCCATCGTAACGCGATTTTTCACCTTTTGCCATTTGTTCTTCGCGCAATTTTTCAAGCCGTTCTTTAGAACAGTAGCAACGATAAGCAGTACCGTTAGCTAACATTTCATCAATGACCTGATTGTAACGATCAAAACGTTTAGTTTGATAATAAGGACCTTCATCCCATGATAATTTTAACCAATTCATACCCTCCATAATCGCTTCAATCGCTTCTGGCGTTGAACGTTCAAGATCAGTATCTTCAATACGTAATACAAATGCACCTTTGGCATGGCGAGTATAGAGCCAAGAATAAAGCGCTGTACGTGCACCACCTACATGTAAATAGCCTGTTGGGCTAGGTGCAAAACGGGTTTTTATTTTCATGAAATAATCCTAATAATAACAAAAAAGCAAACTTAAATAGCCAAATGGCGACAAATGCCTTTTTATTCTGCCAATATTAACAAGCAGAATAACATGTTGATATCAATTCAATTTAGTTGCTTATTCTAACACGCCGAAAAGTTTGAGCAATAGTGCCATTAGTGCCAAAAAGTTACGCCATAATTTATAAAAAATTTTCTGTAAAATATGCGATTTAGCATAAAAAAGCGATTAACTATTTTATTTAAGGCTAACTTATTTGGCGCTGATTTGGCATTAATTAGTGTGCCTCATCCCAGTTATTGCCTATTCCCACGTCTACCTTTAATGGTACGGATAGTTGGTAACAATTTTCCATAATGGATTTTATTTGGTCACGATATTGCTCAACCAACTCCTCTTTTGCTTCAAATACGAGCTCATCGTGTACTTGCATTACCATCCTAATATTACCTACAGGCTGGCTTTTAATCCAGTCGCTTACCTTAATCATCGCTGTTTTGATAATATCAGCTGCTGTGCCCTGCATTGGCGCATTAATGGCGGCTCGTTCAGCTCCTCGGCGTTCAATGCCACTTCCTGATTTAATTTTAGGTAGATATAATCGTCGACCAGATAGCGTTTCAATATAACCTTGTTCTGTCGCTTGTTGGCGGATTTCGTCCATATACGTTTGAACACCTGGATAGCGTTCAAAATAGCGATCGATATAAAATTGGGCTTCTTTTCGAGCAATATTAATTTGTTTTGATAAGCCATATGCACTCATACCATAAATTAGCCCAAAGTTAACGGCTTTTGCTCGTCTTCGCTCTTCAGAAGTTACTTCAGATTCAGATTTTCCCAAAATTTCGCTAGCTGTGACACGATGAATATCTTTGTTGTGAGAAAAAGCATCAAGTAAACTTTTATCTTGCGATAAGTGTGCCATGATACGCAATTCGATTTGTGAGTAGTCGGCAGAAATAATCTTATAACCTGTTGGTGCAATAAATGCCTGTCGAATTCGACGACCTTCTTCATTGCGAACAGGAATATTCTGTAAATTAGGCTCATTTGAAGACAATCGTCCTGTTATCGTACCAATTTGGTTATAATTAGTGTGTATCCGATGATCAACTGGGCTAAGCATTAATGGTAATTTATCAGTATAGGTATTTTTCAACTTAGCTAAGCTACGATAAAGTAAAATCATGCGTGGTAGCTCATATTGATTAGCTAGCTCGCTCAAAACCTCTTCACTAGTTGAAGGATCGCCTTTGGGCGTTTTTTTGAGTACTGGTAATTGATGCTTATCAAATAAAAGAACTTGAATTTGCTTAGGTGATGCTGGGTTAAATTTTTCACCTGCTAACAATTGTAACGTTTCTTGAATTTCGTTCAATTTGTTATTCAACTCAGCTGAATGCTTATTTAATAATTTAGCATCCACTAGAACGCCTGTTCTTTCCATTTCAGCTATTATAATAGCAAGTGGCATTTCAATATCAGTGAATAGTTTTTTTAATTTTTGGTTTTTTTCAAGAGTTGGCCATAACTTATGATGCAATTGCAATGTAATATCGGCATCTTCCGCAGCATATTGTGTGGTTTTTTCTACCTCAATAGCATCAATAGTAACTTGAATTTTATCAAATTTAGTTAATTCATCATAAGTAATCGTCTTGTGGTTCAAATAGCGATTGGCCAAACTATCCATATCATAACGTTCAGTGCTGTTTAGTACATAAGATTCAAGCATAGTGTCAAATGCGATACCTTGAACGGTTATGCCATAGTTGGCCAATACGCTGTAATCAAATTTTGCATTTTGAGCGATTTTTTTTATTTCTGGATTTTCAAGTATTGGTTTCAATTTAGCCAGAACATCATTGAGAGGAAGCTGTTTTGGAACACCTAAATATTGGTGAGCAAGTGGAATATAAGCCGCTTGGTAAGGTTCAACACTCAATGAGATACCAACTAATTTAGCGTGCACATGATCAACATTATCCGTTTCGGTATCAAAAGCAAATTGCTTGCTGTTGCTTAATTTGGTTATCCATTCATCGAGTTGTTCATTGGTTAATATACACTGGTAATCGGTTTCATTTTTTTGCAAAGTTGCTGTAGGTTGTTCTTGAGAAAATAAATCATCTTCAATCTCGACAACCATATTTTTTTGTTGCTTTAGGAAGGTACCTGCAATTAATTCTTTTTGCCAACGATGAAAACCATAATAACTAAATAACTCAATTAACGCATTAACGTCAATATTTCCGATCAATAATTGTTCATTGGTAAAATCTAATTTAACATCCGTTTTGATTGTTGCTAATAGATAAGAAAGTTCAGCATCATTCTGATTATCAATCAATTTTTGTTTTAAGGATTTAGCTCCTCGAATAGCCAATTTTTCAACATCATCTAATCGATTATAAATATCTTTTACACCATCAAATTGGGATAATAAACTTTGTGCTGTTTTTTCACCTACTCCAGGCACACCAGGAATATTATCGGAAGAATCACCTCTTAACGCTAAATAATCAATCATCTTTTCTGGTGGAACACCAAATTTTTCCATGACACCTTTTGAATCAAGAATGGTATTATTCATGGTATTAATAAGTGTAATTTTATCGCTTACTAACTGCGCCATATCTTTATCGCCAGTACTAATCAAGACTTCAAGATTTGCCTTTTCTGCTTGCCTAGCCAATGTACCAATTACATCATCTGCTTCAACACCTTCAACACAAAGCAGTGGTAGTCCCATCGCTTTTAAAATGGTATGAATAGGCTCAATTTGTGGGCGAAGATTTTCAGGCATCGCTTCACGAGTAGCTTTATATTCACTATAAATTTCGTTACGAAACGATCCGCCTTTAGCATCAAATACAACAGCAATATGTGTCGGATCGTATTGATTTAACAAGCTACGAATCATATTAATGACGCCAAAAATAGCGCCTGTTGGTTCACCTTTGGCATTAGTTAAAGGAGGGCATGCAAAAAAAGCACGGTAAAGATAAGAAGATCCATCAATTAAAATAATTGGTGTGTTATTTGGCATTATAGTTACCTAAACGTTATGCTATATAATAACTGACAGTATAACCTAATTAGTCATAATATTCTTATCATCATAGATAATATAATGTAAAGATGTTTCAGGTTAGTTAGACGTTTCAGCAAAAAACTATATATTGCACCACAAGTGTTATATAATATCGTATTCAATTTCACCTGAGTATTTGATAAATGACAGTATTAAGTCTTGCCGCGCAAAAAGTCAAAGATGCACTAGCAGCCAAAAATCTTGAAACTCCATCATGCCATCTAGCTATGAATAATAATGAGCGTAAAGCAAAAATCGAGGCTCATTTTCGTGAAATTATGAAATTAATGGAGCTTGATTTGACGGATGACAGCCTTGCTCAGACCCCTCATCGTGTGTCAAAAATGTATGTTGATGAGATTTTTTCTGGCCTTTATTATGAAAATTTTCCGAAAATTACGTTAATCGACAATAAAATGCAAGTGGATGAGATGATTACCGTTCGTGACATTACATTAACTAGTGTATGTGAGCACCATTTTGTAACAATAGACGGTAAAGCAACGGTTTCTTATATTCCAAAAGATAAAGTAATTGGTCTGTCTAAAATCAATCGCATTGTTGAGTTTTTTTCACAGCGTCCCCAAGTACAAGAACGGTTAACCCAACAAATTTTAGTAGCTCTACAAACTTTGCTTGGTACGGTCAATGTTGCTGTTTCAATTGATGCCACTCACTACTGTGTAAAAGCAAGAGGAATTAAAGACTCTAGTAGCATCACAACAACTACTGCGCTTGGTGGTGGATTTAAAACTAATCCAAGCACAAGACAAGAGTTTTTACGGGCACTTAATCATTACTGATCTTACTAATGGTTATATTTGGTTAATTAAGTTTTGGACATTGGTCAACAATCAAGCTGTTGCCAAAACTAGTGCAAAAAGCTCGATAGAAAACCGCAATACCTAGCTTTATATTTCGTGCATCTTCAAGAAAGATTGGTATAATTCTTGGTTACTTAATATAAATAACATTGTTTTCATGAAGATTATCCGTGGTATAACTAATTTAAAAAATCAATTCTCTCAATGTGTTTTAACCTTGGGAAATTTTGATGGTGTTCATTTAGGGCACCAACAGTTAATTAACCATATTATTAAACAAGGTAAAAAGCGAAACTTGCCTACAGTTGTGATGTTGTTTGAGCCACAACCACTAGAGTTTTTTACACAAAATAATGCGCCCTCACGGTTGACTTCATTTCAGGAAAAAGTCATTTTTATTGAAAAATTTGGTGTTGACTATATTCTCGCAATTCCATTTACAAAAAAATTTGCTCACATGTCAGCGAATCATTTTATTCAAGATTGGTTGATTAATAAGCTGCAAGTTAAATATATCGCCATTGGTGATGATTTTCGATTTGGATTTGACCGTAAAGGAGATATAAACCTTTTACAGCAATATGCACATAACAACGATTTTATCGTCGAAAGTATGCCAACATTTGTTTGGAATAATTTTCGTATTAGTAGCACAGCTGTGCGCCAAGCACTTTTAAATAACGACTTTAAATTGGCTCATTGTCTTTTAGGTCGAGATTATACCATTCAAGGTCGCGTAATACATGGTAATGCTTTGGCAAGACAATTAGGTTTTCCAACCGCAAATATTCACTTACACCGAAAAAAGCCTGCACTACAAGGCGTCTATTTTGTTAAAGTTAGAAATATTTGTAATAATCAACTTTATGATGGCGTTGCCAATATTGGTTTAAGACCAACCATTAATGGAAAAAAGGCGATTTTAGAAGTGAATATATTTGACTTTTCGGATGATATTTATGGACAATATTTAGACATAACATTCATCGAAAAATTACGCGATGAGAAAAAATTTGATTCATTAGCAGAATTAAAACAACAAATTACACAAGATGTTTGCACTGCGAAAAATATCAGTGCACAATTAACCAATTAAAAAGTAGTATCAACAAATTTAACTGGAATAAATCAGCATGACAGACTATAAAAATACATTGAATCTACCTGAAACAGGGTTTCCTATGCGAGGCGATCTTGCTAAGCGCGAACCAGCAATGTTACAAAATTGGTACGATAAAGAACTTTATCGCAAAATTCGCTCTGCGAAAAAAGGTAAAAAAAGCTTTATTTTGCATGATGGTCCTCCTTATGCCAATGGGAAATTACATATTGGTCATGCCGTTAATAAAATCCTTAAAGACATTATTATCAAATCAAAAGGATTGAGTGGCTATAATTCACCTTATATCCCTGGATGGGATTGTCATGGTTTACCGATTGAGCAAAAAGTTGAGGAGCAAGTTGGTAAACCTGGGGTTAAAGTTTCGTCTGCTGAATTTCGCCAAATTTGCCGTGATTATGCGGCTTCACAAGTTGAACTACAAAAGGCGGATTTTATCCGTATGGGGGTATTGGGTGATTGGCAAAATCCTTACCGTACAATGGATTATAATACGGAAGCAAATATTATCCGCACTTTAGGTAACGTTATAAAAAATGGCCATTTAGTCAAAGGTGCCAAACCCGTCTATTGGTGTACGGATTGTATGTCATCTTTGGCAGAAGCTGAGGTGGAATATTATGATAAATCATCGCCAGCAATTGATGTAAAATTTAAAGCGGTCGATAATCAAGCTGTAGCAAATAAATTTGGTATCAATACCGACTTAACGATTTATGTTGTAATTTGGACTACCACACCTTGGACTTTACCAGCAAGTCGAGGAATTGCTTTAAACACTGATTTTGAATATCAGCTTGTTCAAGTCAATGATAAAGAATGCTTAATTTTAGCAGCTGATTTAGTTGAATCTGTGATGAAACGAGCCAATATCAGTGAATGGAAAGTGTTAGGTAGCTGTCACGGTGATGCGCTTGAGTTATTGCGTTTTAAACATCCATTCCTTGATTTTGATGAGCCAGTTGTACTTGGTGATCACGTTACTATTGATGCTGGTACTGGTGCAGTACACACCGCCCCTGGTCATGGGGTAGAAGACTTTATGGTAGGTCAAAAATATGGACTTGAAGTCGCCAATCCTGTTGGTGGTAATGGTTGCTACTTATCAGGAACAGGTGCAGGTTTAGACGGGTTATTTGTATTTAAAGCGAATAAAGTCATTGTTGAGATCTTAAAAGAACATAATGCATTATTACACTTTGAAAATATTGAACATAGCTATCCATGTTGTTGGCGCCATAAAACACCTGTTATTTTTCGTGCGACACCGCAATGGTTTATTAGCATGGAAAAGCAAGATTTGCGCTTGCAATCATTAGAAGAAATTAAACAAGTGCGTTGGATCCCGGATTGGGGACAAGCGCGCATTGAAACTATGGTTGCTAATCGCCCAGACTGGTGTATTTCTCGTCAGCGTACGTGGGGTGTACCTATGACATTGTTTGTACACAAAGAGACTGAGGAACTTCACCCAGACACATTAGCTTTAATTGAAAAAATAGCTAAGTTAGTTGAAAAAGATGGCATTCAAGCTTGGTGGGATGCGGACATTAAAGATCTTCTCGGTCCAGATGCTGATGATTATCGCAAAGTTCCTGATACGTTAGATGTTTGGTTTGATTCTGGATCTACTTTTTCATCGGTGGTTCGCGCTCGTCCAGAATTCGAAGGTCATGATGCCGACATATATTTAGAAGGTTCAGATCAACATCGTGGTTGGTTTATGTCTTCGTTAATGTTATCTACTGCAATTGATAACAAAGCGCCTTATAAGCAAGTGCTTACTCATGGTTTTGTGGTTGATGGACAAGGTCGTAAGATGTCTAAATCTCTCGGTAATATCGTTACCCCCCAAGAAGTGATGAATAAGCTTGGTGCCGATATTTTACGTTTATGGATTGCATCTACCGATTATTCGGGTGAAATGAGTTATTCAGATGAAATTATCAAACGAGCGGCGGATAGCTATCGTCGTATTCGTAATACTGCTCGCTTTTTGCTAGCGAATTTAAATGGATTTTATCCAGTGACCGATATGGTTAAGCCAGATGATATGGTTGTACTTGATCGTTGGGCGGTGAGCATGGCGAAAGAAGCACAAGAACACATTATTCAGGCATATGAAAATTATGATTTCCATAAAGTTGTACAACGCATTATGCAATTTTGTTCAATCGAAATGGGATCATTTTATTTAGATATCATTAAAGATCGTCAGTACACAGCCAAAAGTGATAGTATTGCACGCCACAGTTGTCAAACCGCTTTATATCATATTGCTCAAGCTATGGTTCGCTGGATTGCTCCGATCTTATCATTTACTGCAGATGAAATCTGGCAATACTTACCAGCAGCAGAAAAACAAGAATTCGTTTTTGAAGATGAATGGTATAGCGCATTATTTGCATTATCGGATAATGAAACCTTGAATAGTGAATACTGGTCGAAAATTTTAACAATTCGTAGCGAAGTGAATAAAGTACTTGAACAAGGTCGTAATGATAAAGTAATCGGTGGTGCACTTGAAGCGGCCGTTACTCTTTATGCTGATGAAGAGATTGCTACAACATTAGCTAAATTAGAAAACGAATTGCGTTTTGTTTTACTTACATCACAAGCTAGCGTTAAACCATTACAAACAGCACCAGAAAACGCTGTACAAAGTGATATTCAAGGACTGAAAATTGAGTTGGCCAAAGCACAAGGCGATAAATGCCCTCGTTGTTGGCACTACACAACAGATAATGAACCAACAACCCATTTATGTAAGCGTTGTGAAGAAAACATCCATGGCAATGGCGAGATAAGGTATTTTGCATAAGCAATAATAAAGCCATTTAACGCACAAAATCAGCTATAGCGATCCCTATAGCAACCTAGTACCCTTTCCGCCGACGATTGTCGGCGGAAATATAATAATGAGCATAAATTATATGAAAAAAGATAACGGACTTTACTGGTTATTATTTGCAATCATTGTTTTTATCATTGATATAACAAGTAAATTTTGGATTATAAATAACTTCTCGTTATTTGAATCAGTGAACCTTCTACCCTTCTTCTCGATCACTTATGTCCGCAACATTGGGGCTGCCTTTAGCATTTTTGAAGGTCAACGTACAATGCTTGCTGTTTTTGCTTTGATAATCAGTGCCGTGATTATGCACATGTTATACCGCAATAGTCGTAAACAAAAATTAGAGAACCTTTCATTATCACTGATTCTGGGAGGAGCATTTGGTAATTTATTTGATCGTATTTACCATGGTTTTGTGGTTGACTTTTTAGATGTTAACTTTGGTAATTGGCATTATCCAACCTTTAATATTGCTGACTGTGCAATTTGTGCGGGTATTGGCTTATTTATTTTCTGTAATTACAAAAAACCGAAGAAGACAGCATAACATGCAAATTATTTTAGCCAACCCTCGTGGATTTTGTGCAGGTGTTGATCGTGCTATCACCATTGTTGAACGTGCACTAGAGTTATTTGGTGCACCCGTTTATGTCCGCCACGAGGTTGTACATAATCGCTACGTTGTCAATCGCCTAAAAGAATTAGGTGCGATTTTTATTGAAGATATTAATGAAGTTCCTGACAACACGATTCTTATATTTTCAGCGCATGGTGTATCTAAAGCCGTTCGAGAAGAAGCCAAACAACGTAAGTTGCGCGTTTTTGATGCGACTTGCCCACTCGTGACTAAGGTACATATGGAAGTTGCTCGATCTAGTTATCGTGGCGAAGAAGTCATTTTAATCGGTCATGCTGGTCACATTGAGGTTGATGGAACAATGGGGCAGTATAATAATCCTGAAGGTGGTATCTATTTAGTCGAATCGATAGATGATGTACAAAAACTACAAGTAAAAAACGAAAATAACCTTTGCTTTACCACTCAAACAACTTTATCGGTTGATGATACTGCCGAGATCATTGTCGCTTTAAAAAAACGTTTTCCTGATATTCGTAGTCCACGTAAAAATGATATTTGCTATGCCACAACCAATCGCCAACAAGCGGTAAAACAGCTATCCTCGCGCGCAGATATTGTTTTGGTCGTCGGTTCTAAAAATTCATCTAATTCAAATCGTCTAGCAGAGCTTGCTAGACGCAATAGTAAACAGGCTTATTTAATTGATTTTGCTTCAGACATCCAAAAAGAGTGGTTAGTAAACGCGCATACCATAGGGGTAACCGCTGGTGCTTCTGCTCCCGATATCTTAGTGCAACAAGTCATTGATCACTTGAAAAGTCTTGGTTGTACATCACTCATTGAAACAGATGGTATTTTAGAAAATATCACTTTTGAAATTCCTAAAGAATTACGCATCGATGTCAAATCTAGCTAATTATTTAGTAATAGCTTTAAGTCGCTCAAATTTCAAGAGTAATTGCTCTTGTGTTTCAACGTGTTGAGGATCGGCTATAATTGCATTTTGAATAGGGCAAACGCGCTGGCAAGTAGAATGATCATAATAACCCACACATTCCGTACATTTATTCGGATCGATTTCATATGTGTCAAAGCCCATTGAGATAGCCTCGTTTGGGCACTCAGGCTCACACATATCACAATTGATACATTTTGATGTTATTTTTAGCGCCATTGCTTTGTTATCTTCATCAACTCTATAAATTTGCGCCATTATAGCGCAATCGCAAATAAATCAGAATAAAGATCACATTATGGCTGATTGGGTCGTTCAATTATTGTAAAAAAGTTTCAGAAAAATATGCGTTGTAGTATAAAATGAATAACTTATATTAGATAATTTTCATAATTATTACAATTTATTAAGAATAGTTATCAATTTCATTTTTATTTATTGCGATACAATGTCGAAAAAATAATAACAAAACATAAGGATGAAAAAGATTGTTAAAGTTTTTTAAAAAAAAGTATTTATTCATAGCCGTCATTACTTTTGCAATTATTTATATTACAAAAATAATTTTTTTCTCTTCGCAAACGACAGTTAATTATATTACGTCACCGGCAACAAAAGGCAATATTGAAAAAACAGTCCTAGCAGATGGGACAATTAGTGCATTTAAACAAGTCAGTGTTGGTGCTCAAGTTTCGGGTCAAATTAAAAAGCTTTATGTTGAATTGGGTGATGAAGTTAAACAAGGCGATATGATTGCCGAGATTGACGATCTTAAACAAAGTAATGATTTAAAACAATCAGAAGCATCACTCAATAGTTTAGAAGCACAACGTGAAGCTAAAAAAGCAAAATTAATTAACTATCAATTAACCTATGATCGCCATCGCAAGTTGGTTAATAAAGGCGTTGGTGTTCAATCTGATTTGGATGCAGCAAAAGCCGAGCTTGATGTAATTAAAGCCGATATTGCAGCACTTGATGCCGATATTGTTAAGGCACAAGTTGCCGTAGATACAGCGAAAGTGAACTTAGGATATACTAAAATTCGCTCACCTATTGATGGTATAATTGTCGCAATCCCAGTCGATGAAGGGCAAACAGTTAACTCTGTTCAAAGCGCACCAACCATAGTTAAAGTAGCTCAGCTTGATAAAATGACCATTGAGGCACAAATTTCTGAAGCTGATGTGGTTAATGTTAAAAAAGGAATGCCGGTTTATTTTACTATTTTAGGTCAACCTAATAGGCGTTTTGATGGTTTAACTCTGCGCGCAATCGAGCCTGCGCCAGACTCAATTAATACAGAGACAACCTCGTCAAGCTCATCATCTACAAAAAGTGCAATTTATTACAATGGGTTATTTGATGTTGATAATCCCGATCATATTTTAAGAATTTCAATGACAGCACAAGTTTATATCGTTTTGTCGGAAGCAAAAGATGTGCTAACTATCCCTTCTCAAGCCATCCAAAAAAAATTAGATAAAAATAAAGCGGTTATTTATCTGTTAAATAAATATAAAGAAATTGAAGAGCGTGAGGTTATTTTGGGTGCCGATAACAATATCAATGTTGAAATAAAATCAGGCATTAAAGAAGGCGATATTGTTGTGGTCAGTAGCGCTAATGGCGCATCAATAGGCAATAATGCAAGATCACCAAGGATTCGATTCTAACATGGAGAATAATATACCTCTTATCAAGCTTGAGAATATTGTTCGTGAGTTTCCAGCAGGAGATTCAACCATACAAGTTCTTAAAGGCATCAATCTGACAATTAATGCTGGTGAAATGGTCGCTATTATTGGGGCTTCAGGATCTGGAAAGTCCACTTTGATGAATATTTTAGGCTGCCTAGATAAACCAACTTCAGGGACTTACTCAATTAGTGGGCGCGCAACAAGGAAGTTATCACTTGATGAGCTAGCTGAATTACGTCGTGAGCATTTTGGCTTTATCTTTCAACGTTATCATTTATTAAACGCACTAACTGCACGAGGAAATGTAGAAATTCCTGCTATTTATGCGGGTATTACTAGCGAGCAACGACAAAAAAGAGCGAACGAAATTTTAACCCGTTTAGGGCTTGCCGATAAAATAGATAATAAACCGAGCCAGTTATCAGGAGGACAGCAACAACGAGTCAGTATTGGTCGAGCTCTAATTAATGGTGGGCAAATTATTTTAGCTGATGAACCAACAGGAGCCCTCGATCGTAAAAGTGGTTTAGAAGTAATGGCAATATTACAAGAATTGCACCAACAAGGTCACACTGTTATTATTGTTACTCATGATTCGAATATTGCTAAAAGTGCCCAGCGAATTGTTGAAATTAGTGATGGGAATATTGTTTCTGATTCAATTAATCCAAATTACCAATCTGAACAAAATTGCAATGCTAATCGCCAAGTTAAGCAGATCGAAGCGACTAAAACGCAAGATAATTTCTGGGCAAAATATTATCGTTTTCGTGATGCGTTTAAAATGGCTATTTTATCGATGGTCTCACAACGGTTACGAACTATTTTAACTATGTTAGGTATTATAATTGGTATTGCCTCTGTGGTGTCAGTTGTCGCATTAGGTCAAGGTACCAAACAAAAAATTTTATCTAATATTAATTCATTAGGAACGAGTACTTTAGAAATTTATGCCGGATCGGGATTTGGTGATCGCAATGCGGATAAAATCACTACACTGCGCTCATCTGATGCGGATTTTTTAGCTCAACAAAGCTTTGTTCATAGTACAACCCCAAACCTTGCAACCAG
The DNA here is from genome assembly GCF_001690265.1 of Gilliamella sp. HK2. Classification (NCBI taxonomy): domain Bacteria; kingdom Pseudomonadati; phylum Pseudomonadota; class Gammaproteobacteria; order Orbales; family Orbaceae; genus Gilliamella; species Gilliamella sp. HK2. Next base: position 41,493 of record NZ_LZGV01000016.1, on the reverse strand, counting down.
TGTCTATTTTCGAATTAACAACCTTGCTGTAATAGGAACCGTAAATGGTGTTGGTGAGCAATTTTTTGCCGTTCGTGGCTATAATATTACACAGGGGAAATCTTTCGATGAAACAAGTATTATTGCTTCCACACAAGATGCGGTAATCGATGAAAATACGGTTAAACGATTATTTGCCAATCAAAATCCTATTGGAAAAATTTTAATGGTGGGACAATTACCAGTAAGAATAATTGGTATTGCTACCAAACAACAACAAGGGTTTGGTAGCAATGAGAGTTTAAATATTTGGTTACCTTATACCACAGTTATTAATCGTATGGTTGGGCAAACGTCATTAAAAAGTATTACGGTACGCGTTAACGATAATGTTGATCTATCGGTTGCTGAGCAAGCTATTAATCAAATTATGTTAAAAAGGCATGGCACAAAAGACTTTTATATTTTTAACTCAGACAATATACGAGAAACAATTAATTCCTCAACTTGGGTAATGACTCTATTGGTTTCAGCTATTGCGCTAATTTCACTTATTGTTGGCGGTATTGGGGTGATGAATATCATGTTAGTCTCGGTCACCGAAAGAACTCGCGAAATTGGTGTACGTATGGCGGTTGGGGCTCGTTCAAGTGATATACTACAACAATTTTTGATCGAAGCAGTATTAGTCTGCCTAATTGGTGGAACAATAGGTATTTTACTTTCATTTGCTATTGGGTTTGTTTTTAATGCTGTTGTTACGTCATTTGCTATGAGTTTTTCCATTCTTGCCATTATTGCCGCATTTAGTTGCTCCAGTATAATTGGCATTATCTTTGGCTACTTTCCAGCAAGACGAGCTGCTAAGCTTGATCCTATTCATGCTTTAGAAAGAGAATAATCATATTCTTATAATAAAAAATCCCTTTGCGTAAAATAGCTATGCAAAGGGATGGTAATATTAGTACTAAACGCTTAACTTATCTATTAAAAATAATAGGTTATACTTTTAGTAAAAAATGATAACAATGATATATCATCACATTATTTTTTATCGGAATTTGTTTTTTGCTCTACTTTTGCATTAGGATCTAACCCAGCAACAAATGCTGTCACTCTTGCATAGTCATTAATAAATGCTTCATCACTAGTTATATTAAGTTGATTTGCTATGATAAAAAACTTACGATTAACAATAACAGTAGGAATAGACTCTGGTTTCATCTCTTTAATTGCACTTGCTTGTTGCGCCATAAAGGCTTTAACTAAAAAGCCATCTTTGGTTTTATCATACACTTCACCACTGATACCTAATTTTTCAAAAACCACTTTAATATCATCAGCTGTTTTTATTGTTTTATCTTTTTGAACTGCATTATAAAGTGCATCTGAAGCTTTATCTTCAATACCAAGGACATTCGCTACAGCCCACGCTTGCGCAAGCTCTTTAGCTAGTGGTCCAAAATCCTCTAAATGATAACGTTTAAATTTAACACCCTCTGGTAAAGCTTTACCAATGGTGTGCGAACCTTGATTTTGAATTTCAAATCTAAAACAGCTTGGACAATTAAACGAAAAAAACTCTATAACTTCTTTGTCGGGTGAAGGGTTTGTTGGTAATGCAGCATATTGTTTGCCTAATTCGATCGGCTCTGGCGCAGTTGTGGTTATTGATACTTCGGATTTAGTTGTTGTTTTACCTTCATCTGCAAAACAGTTTACAGAAAAAAGTGCAATACTAATTGCTATCAGCGTTTTTTTCATATTCATAATCCTCCTTATTCTTTTATAATTCCACGTGCTTTTAACAACGCAGATTTAAAATCTTCTTCATAATCTTTTTTTAGGCCTGGAATAGCTTCGCTCTTATCTGAGCCTCGCATTTTTAAATGATAAATTAAAACTTCGTCACTCAAGTCCTTTAATTCACCTTCAAACCCCGCTTCTTGACCCAATTTAGCTAAAAATTGTAATAGGTTAAGATCTGAATCACTTTCCCAAGCGGGTTGTAATAATTCCATTACTTCATCAATACGATGACATTTCATAATTAATACCTTTTTTAATCCTCAAAGTAATTGAAGATGATGATATAAAATTTAATTTACATATTAAAAACAGGCTGGTATATACTCAATTTCATGAATAATTGAGCTGCTATGTTTAAAATATGTATGCTAAAACTTAAAACAACTTTGTTATATAGTAATGTTATTTTGTTTTTTGGCAATGCAAAAGAGAAATAATTTATGAAAAGTGTACCAATTACTGCAATTATTCTAGCAGGAGGGCAAAGCTTACGAATGAATGGTGATGATAAAGGATTACTGTTGTTAAACGGAAAACCACTTTACCAGCATGTCATTAACCATATCAAACCTCAAGTTGACTCAATTATGATTAACTGCAATCGTAATACTAATCAATATCGAAAAGCTCAATACCCAGTATTTAGCGATGATCTAACTGGCTATTTAGGGCCATTATCTGGCATTTACAGTGGGTTATTACGTAGTGAAACAGATTGGAATTTATTTGTTAGTTGTGATACCCCTTTCTTACCAGATGATTTAATCGCGCGTTTAGCAATACATACTTCAAACAGCGAAGCAATCTACCCGTGTGATGGTCAGTATAATCACCCAACTATTTTGCTTATTCATAAAGCAGTTATCCAAAAACTTAAATTGTATCTGGAACAAGGTAATTGTAAATTAATGTCATTTTTAAAACAAATTGATGCAAAATCCGTTGATTTTAATGATCAGACTTCTTGTTTTATTAATATCAATACGCCTGAAGAACTTAAACAAGCAAATCAAATAAAAAACTACTGAGATAGAAATAAGATAAGTATATCATCGGTATTAAGGCTATTTATCAATAGATAATATAGCCAAAATAATGGGGGTAGGTTATTTTATTTAAATAGGTTATTTATTTAAAGTAGCTCATATCAACGCCTAATCGCTATTTATTTGTTATGCCAACCATTTCTGAAATTGCTCAGCAAATAATTCTATTTCTTCATCTTGTGTGGACCATGAGGTGCAAAAACGTAAACCAATGTGTTTAGCATCAGTTTGTCCAAGATTATCTACGGCGTAATGAGCAAGAATTTTTTCAGCCAGTTGGATTGGGCAATTAACAAATAGCTGATTACTTTGTGGTTTGGCGATAAATGTTAACCCTGCTTTCTCAAATAGTGTTTTTAATTTATCAGCCATCTCATTACTGTGCTTCCCTAACTCAAAATAAAGATTATTTTGCATTAATGCTTTAATTTGTACAGCCACAACCCAGCTTTTGGCTAAAATTGCCCCTTTTTGCTTCATGCTAAAACGAAAATCTTGATTAATGGAAAGATTATTAAATATCACCGCTTCACCAGCAAAAGCCCCCACTTTAGTTCCACCAATATAAAATACATCAGTATATTTTGCTAAATCAGGAAAAGTAATATCATTATCTTTTGCCGTTAATGCCATCGCTAATCTTGCACCATCTAAATAAAGATAAAGGTGATTTTTTTTGCAAAATTGATATAGTTTTTTGAGTTCTTGCTTGGTATATACCGTACCGAGTTCTGTCGTATTTGAGATATAGACAAGTTTAGGTTGTACCATATGCTCATCGCAATGATGAGTTAAAACAGGCTTAATCAATTCTGGTGTCAGTTTCCCATCTTCCGTTTGCACTGTTAACACTTTATGCCCTGTCGCCTCAATAGCGCCAGTTTCATGCACATTAATATGCCCTGTATCAGTTGCAATAACCGCTTGATAAGGTCTTAATATATGTGAAATTACTGTTAAATTAGTAATGGTTCCTCCAGGCATAAAATGAATATCAGCCTTTGGTGATTTCAATTGTTTTTTTATGCTTTCTATTGCATGATCACAGATATCATCTAAACCATAACCACTCAATTTTTTATCAGCAATATCAATAAAATTTTTTAGTAAATGAGGGTGAACCGTTTGATTATAATCATTCAAAAAATCGTACATATAACGCTCCTTCTCCAACAGGCATTGTATAAAATAGTGTAATATTACCTAATCTTCAATATAGCACATTAGAGTAAAGAATCGATGAACAACCGGAAAATTATTGGGATTTGTGGTTATAGTGGTAACGGCAAAACAACTTTACTAAAAAAGATCATTGAATTATTCGTTGAACAAGGTTTTACTATTGGTTCATTAAAACATGCGCACCATAATATTGAGTTTGATATTCCTGGTAAAGATAGTTATGAATTGCGAAAAGCTGGATCTTTGCAAACAATTATTGCCTGTAATAATCGTTATGCAATGATTCAAGAAACACCGAATAAACCAGCAGATTTAATCACGCTCATTAATCAATTTAATGATGTTGATATTATATTGATTGAAGGATTTAAAGACGAAAATATTCCTAAAATCATTTGTCATCGTCAAGCAAATAAAAAGCCCCTCTATATAGATGAGTTTACAATAGCGATAGCCAGTGATGAACCATTAGATGTTTCTGTGCCTATTTTTGATATCAATCAACCAATTCAAATTGTTGATTTTATAAAAAGATATTTATTTAAACAATAATATATCGTATCTTATCTACCTTTTTACTTTATATTATATAAAATTAGCATGATTCGTTTATTAAAAAAAATTCTAGCCATTGCCAAAAAGGTAATAATCGGACTAATGCTACTATCTGTTTTTTCAACTTTAGCTATGCGTTGGTGGAATCCCCCATATGGGTCTATGTTAATGATAGAACGTAAAGTCATGCATTGGAATATACCTCAACAACGAGTTTGGAAAAATTGGAATGAAATTTCGGACAATATTAAAATTGCCGTAATAGCCTCAGAAGATCAAAATTTTGCTGTGCATTGGGGATTTGATTTTAATGCTATTCGCATCGCCTTAGATCATAATCAAAATAGCAAAAAACTCAAAGGAGCTAGCACAATCACTCAGCAAGTTGCTAAAAATATCTTTTTATGGCCATCTCGTAGCTGGATTCGCAAAGGTGTTGAGTCTTGGTTTACATTGTGGATAGAACTATTTTGGCCCAAAAAACGTATACTGGAAATCTATTTAAATTGTGCTGAATGGGGAGAGGGTATTTTTGGTATTGAAGCCGCCGCTCAGCACTATTTTAATGTTAGTGCTAATCAGTTAACTGCAAAGCAAGCAAGTTTACTTGCAGCAATATTACCTAATCCAAGACGTTGGAGTCCAACAATACCAAGTGAACGGGTACAAAAAAGAGCTAAATGGATTTATAACCAAATGAATAATTTGGGTAATAAAAATTATCTAAAAAAGTTAAAATAGTGTTTATTGTTAGATAAATGTCTTAATAAATTCAGGAACAATTTTACTTGCAGGTCCATAAATTTTTGTTTGGAATAAATTTTGTTTAAAGCTAGGCTCTAAATTCAGTTCAATGGTTTTAGCACCAGATTGATTTGCAATCTGAACAAACCCCGCTGCTGGATAAACATTTCCTGATGTACCTATTGAAATAAAATAATCTGCCTGTAACAGTGCGTCATGGATAGCATCCATTTGTAATGGAATCTCTCCAAACCAAACAATATGTGGGCGGATTAATGTATTTTGTGCATAATCGATATCTTTATTACAATCAATGATCTGCCCTGTTTTTTCATTACGAACTTTTAATAACTCACCATGCATGTGAATAATATTTTTTGATCCAGCTTGTTCATGCAAATTATCTACATTTTGTGTCACAATTAATACGTTATCAAAACCTAACTTTTGTTCTAGCTCTGCCAATGCAAAATGTGCAGCATTGGGTTTTACATTAGGATCTTGTAATTTATTACGCAACATATTATAAAATTGATGAACAGCAATCGGATCTCGAAGATATCCATCATAGGTTGCAACATCATCTACATTATACCCTTCCCACAATCCATTTTGTGCACGGAACGTTGATAATCCAGATTCAGCTGAAATACCAGCGCCAGTTAAAATGACAATTTTAGGTGCCTTCATAATTGTATATATACCTTCGTTATTTAATTATTTTGCTATAAATTAAACATCTATAGTGCTTATCGTGTGATTAAAAAATAATTAGGATTATTGCTTATATTCAGTTGTAAAAATCTGTAATGCTGGCTTATTTAGTTTTTGATATTGGCTATAAGCGCTTGCTACCTTTTGGCGAGTAACTTCTTTGGGATCAACTTTTAGCCAACTATCAATCATTGCATAAACGCTATATGCTTCAGGCGCCATTCGGTGCATAGTTAAAATCAGTGGCGTAATACCTAAACGAGATAGCGGTGGTGAAAAATATTGCTGACTTTTGCATGCAAATACTGCTGCATAACGCGATTTTTGTTTTGCCTGTTGCTCTTTTGAGAGTGTTTCCCATCGCCAGCTATCAGGTAAATATTTACGCCATGACCATTCCATTAACGAATCATGACCAATATAAACAACTAAATCAGCCTTGCCTCCAACAATAACTTTTTTATCACCAAACAAATAGGATTGCTCTTTTTTACCAGCAGCATAATCTAGAAAATCATTGACAGTATCATCTATATATTTACCATTATATGCTTGCGCTATGATATAAACATCTTGATTTTGATGTTTATAAATTATTTCTTCTAATATTTTATCATTGCTTGGCCGATTAGTTTTTATAACTTGCCACTCTTTTTGTTTTGCAAAGTAGGTTTTAAAACCATAAGCGGCTCCCCAATAAAGATTACTTTTAGGATCTTGTCCATTACCTATAGCTTTTGGAACAGGAACAATCTTTTGGTATTTGTTATCACATAGTGCAACAAGAACATGGATAACTTTTGGTTTAGCTAAACATGAAAAAGAAAACATTAACCATATAATGGGTATAAAAAATAAGAAGGAAGTAATTTTCTTCATTAAAAAATCACATCTTTATTAATAATCAAAAATTAATCTTTCATACTATATCATTTTTTTTATTATAAAAATCCATAATATTATTTTATTTAATAAGTTATGTAAGATTAAATCTCAATACTTTATATGATCCTAGCCAAAATATTAAATAGTATCCGCCTTTACAATAGACTTAATGTATTAACCCGTACACCATAAGGTATAGCTTGCAGCAAAAGGATTCATGTTATTATTTCTTATCATTTTTTCAAAATAAAAACTTCAATAAAATCAATGGGTTTTCTGACTGATTTTTATTGTACTAGAACTTAATTTGAATGGACATACCGTATTGGTTGTCTCTATACGGTTTAAGATGACCTAATCATATGAATAATTTTGTTATATATTTTTTCAATCCAAACAATTGAGTAATGACAACATAATAAGCTTACTGGAAATATGGCGAAATTAAGGGTAATAGCTGATGGTATAAGTAGATAGATTATAATAATAGCTATATTCAGGGCTGATGATCTATAATAATTTCCCACAATGAATGGACAGGTAATCCATAAGATAAAACTTATTAAAATACCAACAATCATCCCACAAAAAACTAAACCTGATGATCGTTTTATTTAATATAAAGATTGAAATAATAATAAAACAGCAATAACACAAACCATAAAATAGTAAATAATAAGACGCAGGTGTGCCGTGTTTCCTGATAAAGTGATAACACTATCGATAGCTTAGTAATCCACCTATAAAATTAACCAACAATATAACAACTAGCTTAATCATTTTCATTGGTTGAGCCTTTTTTATCATCAATTTCTTTGACTTCTTTATCTAAACCCGAAGACTAAATATGAAGCTCTTGCTTCCCCCCTTTTTATTGATATCACAGCGGTGACATTTATCCATTTTGAAGGCGAGGATTAATATAACAAATAGTGTATTAACAATACACGTTTATGATAAGCTAACTCACTATAAAATAATTAAATTAAATAATTATATGAAAACAATAAGTTTAATTGAAGAGGTAAGTTGGGCAAGGACAAAAACTTATTAGCCAGTTATCAATCGAACGATTGTTAAATTATTAGGTGGTTATATTCTGCCAAAGATAAGAAATGAATGAATTGAGGTAATAAGATGAAAAAGTTTTCTATACTAATATTGTTAATGTTGTGCCCATTAGCCTCTTTTGCTAAAGGACCTAATTGTTATTCTTGGCCTATGAATATGACTTTGGCTTGGATGAAAAACGAGAACATAGTAGATATTCGAAAGTTAGATGAATCTAAAACCAAAATAACACAGTTGGTATCAGAAGAAATAAAAAAAGGGGTGTATACGCAAATATATAACTTTGTTTTTTATGATACACATGGTAATAGCTACCAAGTTATTACCAAAAGCCAAGCATCATATGAAGAATGTTCAATCAGTGATGTGAATAAATATCTAATATCCAAAAGTCAAGTTCATTAGTAGCTTATCTAATAATAGGCAAGTAAATTTGGCATTTTAGCGTGTTTTTAGTCAATGATAAAAATAATATAAGTTAAAAAAAGAATAACTTAAGGTAATTATATGAAAAAGCTTTCTTTAGTAATATTGTTAATATTATGCCCAATGCTATCTTTTGCTAAAGGGCCAGATTGCCATACTCGCGCTTTGGATAAGGCTAAGGAGTGGTTGAAAAATAGTAATATAGTGGAGATTGAAAACTTGAATCAATCAAAATTGAGAATAACCCTTTTAGCATCTGAACACAAAAGTAAGGATTTATATACGCAAATTTACCATTTTGTTTTTTATGATAATAAAAATAAAGCTTATGAAGTTATCACCAAAAGTGAAACTTCTAATAAAGACTGCTCGATAGGTGAAGTTGATAGTTATTTAGTATCAAAACGCCAGATTGATTATTTTGATTAATGGATCAAATTGCCAAAGATTTCAAAAATTATTTAATGAATTGATACTGTAGCTTTACAAGTTAGCTACACAGAATAAAGAAAACAAAATTAAGGTTATAACATGAAAAAAATTATTTTAATTATTGGGCTAATATTACCAGCTATCTCTTTTGCTAAAGTGCCTAATTGCTCAAATCAGTTTATGAACGATGCACTAAGGCAAATGCAATATGCTGGTATCGTTGATATGGGAAATTTAGATCCGTCCAAAACCAAAGTCACCTTATTGGCATCAGAAAAGAAGAAAAATACAAATACTACAATAAAAAAACAGTATATATATACACAAGTTTATCATTTTGTTTTCCATGATGATGATGGTAACAGTTATCAAGCCATAACGAAAAATGACGCTGTAGAGGTTAATGAAAATGATATTTATGATTCTTGCTCTGCTGGATTGGGTGTAGTTTACTTTGTTTCAAAAACTGTTGAATAACTGTCCTTGTTACTTTACGAAAACAGCTAAGTAGTAGGTATAACCCTAATTTTCCTATATTTAAATGAAAAAGAAATTTTAAGTTATTGCGAGTTTTCTATTAAAAAGTTTTAGAAATAGGTTTCAGTATCAATTTAATAAGAAAATAATATTGAAGAGTATTGAAAGAAAACTAACGCTTAACATTTGGAACGCTAAAATTAAAAAGGTTACTCAGCAATTCTATCCAGTAACCTTTTTTGTGCACTACAACATAAAAAGCAAATTATTGGCCGACACGGCGAGTTAATTCAATAACACGAATTTTTGCTAATGCCTTAGATAGTTCGGCAGATGCTTGAGCAAATGACACATCATCACTTAGGTGATTAATATGTTCCTGCGCTTGCCTTACCGCTTCTTGCGCTCTTGCTTCATCTAAGTCTTCACCCCGAATAGCAGTATCTGCTAAGATGGTTACGATGTTAGGTTGAACTTCTAAAATACCACCAGACAGATAGATAAACTCTTCTTCGCCATTCGTTTTCACAATACCAACCATACCTGGTTTTATTGTTGTGAGTAAAGGTGTGTGACCAGGATAGATCCCGAGCTCACCTTCTTGACCAGTTACTCTGATTCGCTGAACATCACCTGAAAATAGGTGAGATTCAGCACTAACAACTTCTAATTGATAGGAAGTTAGTGCCATATTACTATCTCCGTTAATACGATCTGCTCAATGAATCTCCTAGAGAGATTTTGCTTTCTCAATCGCTTCATCAATTGAACCAACCATATAGAACGCTTGTTCTGGTATATGGTCATAATCGCCTTTCATGATACCCGTAAATGCACTTATCGTATCTTTCAATGGTACATATTTACCTGGTGAACCAGTAAATACTTCTGCAACAAAGAATGGTTGAGATAAGAAGCGTTGAATCTTACGCGCACGAGCAACAATTAATTTATCTTCTTCTGATAACTCATCCATACCAAGAATCGCAATAATATCTTTTAATTCTTGATAACGTTGTAAAATCGACTGAACGCCACGGGCACAATCATAATGCTCTTGACCAACCACTAAAGGATCTAATTGACGGCTGGTTGAATCCAATGGATCCACCGCTGGATAGATACCTAATGAGGCGATTTGTCGGCTCAATACGATTGTTGCATCTAAGTGAGCAAATGTTGTTGCTGGTGATGGGTCAGTCAAGTCATCTGCTGGTACATATACAGCTTGGATTGACGTAATTGAGCCTGTTTTAGTTGAAGTGATACGCTCTTGTAATAAGCCCATTTCTTCAGCTAATGTCGGTTGATAACCTACTGCCGATGGCATACGACCTAATAACGCAGATACTTCGGTACCAGCTAAGGTATAACGATAAATATTATCGATGAATAATAATACATCTTTACCTTCATCGCGGAATTTTTCTGCCATGGTTAAACCAGTTAACGCAACGCGTAAACGGTTGCCTGGTGGCTCATTCATCTGACCATAAACTAACGATACTTTATCAAGCACGTTTGATTCTTTCATTTCGTGATAAAAGTCATTACCTTCACGAGTACGTTCACCTACACCTGTAAATACTGAGTAACCAGAATGTTCGATAGCGATGTTACGGATTAACTCCATCATATTAACGGTTTTACCCACACCAGCACCACCGAATAGACCCACTTTACCCCCTTTAGCAAATGGGCAAATTAAGTCGATAACTTTAATACCTGTTTCAAGTAATTCAGTTGAGTTCGCAAGTTCTTCATAAGTCGGTGCTGCACGGTGGATAGCCCAACGCTCTTCTTCCCCAATTGGGCCTGCTTTATCAACAGGATCACCAAGTACGTTCATGATACGCCCTAGTGTTTTAGTCCCCACTGGTACTTCAATGCCGTGACCAGTGTTTACCACTTTAAGTCCACGTCTTAAACCATCAGATGATCCCATCGCAATACAGCAAACAACACCACCACCTAATTGTTGTTGAACTTCCAGAACTAATTTTTCAGCGCCAGTTTCCACTTCTAATGCATCATATACCTTTGGTACTGCATCTTCGGGGAATTCGACATCAACCACCGCACCGATGATCTGGACAATCTTTCCAGTAGCCATTTTTAATCCTCTACGTCTTTTTCTTAACTATAAGCCAATATTTAGCACTAACCTGAAACCGCGGCTGCACCGGATACAATATCAATCAATTCATTAGTAATCGCACCTTGGCGCGCTTTGTTATACACAATTTGCAATTCATTAATTAGGTTTGCACCGTTATCTGTTGCCGCTTTCATGGCTACCATTCTTGCTGCTTGTTCACTCGCTAAATTATCAACCACTGCTTGATAGACTTGTGATTCAATATAGCGACGTAAAATCACATCTAATAGTGATTTAGCATCAGGCTCATAAATATAATCCCATGATGAAGCTTTGAGTTTGTCATCTTCTGAATGTGGTAATGGCAATAACTGCTGTATTGTCGGCTTTTGTGACATGGTATTAATAAATTTATTTGTTACAATATATAATTTATCAATCTTACCCTCGTCATAAGCCTCCAACATTGTTTTTACCGGACCAATTAAATCTGATAAAGTTGGCTCGTCTCCCAAGTTAGTGACTTGGGTTAAGATATTCGCTTTTACTGAAGAGAAAAACGACACACCTCGTGAACCAATTAAAGCTACATCTGCTTCGACACCTTTCTCCTGCCATGCTGACATGTCAGTAATAACCGCCTTGAAAAGGTTGATATTTAATCCACCACATAAACCACGATCGGTTGAAATGATAAGATAGCCAACTCGCTTTACATCCCTTTCTTCTAAATATGGATGTTTGGCGCCTATCTGAGCTAACGCTAAATGTCCAATTACTTCACGGATCATCTCTGCATATGGTCGGCTAGCTGCCATTCTATCTTGCGTTTTACGCATTTTAGAGTTGGCAACCATTTCCATCGCTTTAGTGATCTTTTGCGTACTTTGGATACTGGCAATTTTGGTTCTAATCTCTTTTGCATTAGCCATTTTTTACCCCACCCTTACCAAGTTTGAGTTGATTTAAAGCTTTCAAGTAATGCTTTTAGCTTACTTTCAATCTCATCATTGTAATTACCGGTCTCATCGATTTGTTTAACAAAATCGCCATATTGACTATGAGCATAAGCAAGTAGTGCGGTTTCAAATGGTAACACTTTAGCGAGTTCAACATCTTCTAAATAACCACGCTCAGCGGCATAAAGTACAATTGATTGCTCAGCAACAGTCATAGGAGCATATTGCTTTTGTTTGAGTAATTCTGTCACTTTTTCACCGTGGCTCAATTGATTTCTTGTTGCCTCATCTAAGTCAGAAGCAAACTGTGAGAACGCAGCTAATTCACGATATTGTGCAAGCGCAGTACGGATACCACCTGATAATTTTTTCATTATCTTAGTTTGCGCAGCACCACCAACACGAGAAACCGAAATACCTGGGTTAACCGCTGGGCGAATGCCTGAGTTAAATAGGCTAGTTTCAAGGAATATCTGACCATCAGTAATCGAAATTACGTTAGTTGGTACGAATGCCGAAACGTCACCAGCTTGCGTTTCAATAATTGGTAATGCCGTTAAAGAACCTGTTTTACCTTTAACTTCGCCTTTAGTGTACTCTTCAACATAGGCTTCGTTGACGCGCGCAGCACGTTCAAGTAAACGAGAGTGAAGATAAAATACATCACCTGGGTAAGCTTCACGTCCAGGTGGGCGACGAAGTAATAACGAAATTTGACGGTAAGCAACCGCTTGTTTAGATAAATCATCATAAACAATTAATGCATCTTGGCCTCGATCACGAAAGTATTCGCCCATTGCACAACCGGCATATGGCGCTAAATATTGTAATGCTGCTGATTCAGATGCAGAGGCAACAACAACAATCGTATTTTTTAATGCACCATGTTCTTCAAGTTTACGCACAACATTGGCAATAGTTGATTGTTTTTGGCCAATAGCGACATAGATACATTTTACGCCAGAGTCACGTTGATTGATGATCGCATCGACAGCAAGTGCTGTTTTACCTGTTTGACGGTCACCGATGATAAGTTCACGCTGACCTCGACCAATTGGAATCATTGAGTCAACGGCTTTATAGCCAGTTTGTAATGCTTGATCAACAGATTTACGATCGATAACACCTGGTGCAACAACTTCAACTGGTGAAAAGCCATCATGTTGAAGTGAACCTTTACCATCAATTGGCTCACCTAATGTGTTAATAACACGACCTAATAAACCTTCACCAACTGGTACTTGTAATATACGACCAGTACATTGGACTTTCATTCCTTCAGATAAATCTTCGTATGGTCCCATGACCACCGCACCGACAGAGTCTCTTTCAAGATTGAGAGCCATTGCATAGCGACCTCCTGGTAATGCAATCATTTCACCTTGCATTACATCAGTTAGTCCATGGATTCGAAGGATACCATCACTTACAGATATGATAGTTCCTTCATTGTGAGCATCACTCACAATATTGAACTGAGCTATCCGCTCTTTAATTAGTTCACTTATTTCAGTTGAATTTAGCTGCATTATCAGTCCCCTTAAGACTGTAGAGCGTCAGTTAAACGATTTAAACGCCCTCTGATACTACTATCAATAACCATATCGCCCGTACGAATAATAAAACCAGAAATGAGCGATTTATCTATGTGACATTTTAGTTTTACTTTTCGTGATAAACGTTTTTCGACAGCGACAGAAATCTTATTAAGTTGTTCATTGGTTAGCTCACTAGCAGAAATCACATCTACATCTGCTTGGGCATTTTTCTCTAAACAATATTGCTCAAACAAAGTTAGTACTTCGGGAAGAAGTGATAACCGTTTGTTTTCAGCCATAATCTTAATAAAGTTAGTGCTAAACTCATCTAACACATCTTTGCAGATATTGATGAGTAAATTAGCCACCGAATCGGCTTTCATGTCAGATGTTAAAACGCTCTTTATTTGAGCATCTTTACTTACTTCTGATGTTAACACTAGCATTTTATGCCATGATTCGATGCTGTTTTTTTCTACCGCAAACTCGAAAGCGGCTTTAGCATAAGGGCGAGCAATCGTAATTAAGTCAGCCATTGCTCATATCTCCTTATAGTTCAGCTACGAGTTTATCAATGATGTCGCTATTTGCGGCTTCATTAACAGAACGTTGAATAATTTTTTCTGCACCAGCAATAGCGAGTGTAGCGACTTGTTGTTTGAGCTCTTCTTTAGCTCGTTTGCGTTCGGCCTCTACTTCGGCAAGCCCTTGAGCAACAATTCGTTCTTTTTCACGAGAAGCTTCTTGCTTTGCTTCTTCAAGAATGGCTGCTTTGCGTTTGTTTGCTTGCTCAATAATTGCATTGGCCTCAACCTTAGCCTGTTGCATTATGTCAGATGTATTTGCTTTGGCTAATTCCAAATCTTTTTTTGCTGTTTCTGCTGAAGCAAGTCCTTCGGCTATCTCTTTTTGACGCTTTTCAATTGCGCCGATAACTGGAGGCCAAACAAACTTCATACAGAACCAAACAAACAATACAAATGTAATTGCTTGGCCGAGGAGCGTTGCGTTCATATTCATGACACGATTCCTCTTAAATTTTTATTAGCCAGCGACAGCAAAAATAACATAAAGCGCAATACCCACACAAATCATTGGGATCGCATCAACTAAGCCCATTACGATAAAGAATTGAGTACGTAACATAGGCATTAATTCTGGTTGGCGAGCAGCACCTTCTAAAAATTTGCCACCTAATAAACCAATACCAACTGCACCACCAATTGCAGCTAATCCCATCATTATACCTGCGGCTACAAATAACATACTAATATCCATTATATACTCCAGTTTATTATCAAAAAAATATTAAAATTAATGATCTTCCGTTGCCGACGCCATAGCTAAATAGACGATCGTCAACACCATAAAAATAAATGCTTGTAATGTAATAATTAAAATATGGAAGATGGCCCATGGTAATGACAATACCCACTGTGACCACCAAGGCAATAATGCAGCAATTAAGATGAAGATAAGTTCACCTGCGTACATATTTCCGAAAAGTCGAAGCCCTAAAGAAACAGGCTTAGCTAAAAGACTAACTAATTCAAGCACTAAATTAATCGGCGCAAATGCCCAGTGATTGAAAGGGTGAAGTGTATATTCTTTAATGAAACCACTAATCCCTTTATATTTAATAGAATAAATAATAATAAGGACAAAGACGCCTAAAGACATTGACATAGTGATGCTAACATCTGCTGTTGGAACAACCCTTAAATGTGATAGACCTAGGTATTGACCTGCATAAGGGAGAAAGTCAACCGGGATAAGATCCATAAAATTCATTAAGAAAACCCAAATAAACACTGTTAAAGCTAGCGGTGCAATGAGCTTATTTTGACCTGAGAACATATCTTTAACAGTATTGTTGACAAATTCAAAAATCATTTCAATAGCACATTGTAATTTACTAGGCACTCCACTAGTTGCTTTTTTAGCAACGCGGTGAAAGATCCATAAAAAGATTACACCAAGTAGAATTGAAAAGAATAGTGAGTCAAGGTTTAAGGTCCAAAAACCCGAACCTACTTGCAAGTTTTCAAGATGATGCTTGATGTAAGCTTGTGGTGAAGCTGGAGAGGAAACAGACATATAACCCTCTTACTTATTCCTAAAAATAAAGAATACTGCTTATTTACCTAGAAAGGTATAAGCAATCGTTGTAATAATTGAAGCCACTATTTTAAACCCAATTGCCTATATTAAGTCAACCTTTGATTAACGAAATTAAAAATTTAGACACTTTTTACTAATTTTGTGTAAATATGCGCAACTTCATCTATTATTTTAAACCAAAGATTGTTCAATCAATGGCTTAATTAATGGGCATAAATGAGGTTATTTTTAATTTTTAACTGCTATGGCAATAGTTTCTGCTAATTTTTGGGCTTCCATTTCATTGTTTCCCTCAACCATGACGCGAATCAGTGGTTCTGTACCTGATTTACGGATCAAAACTCGCCCATGATTGCCAAGCTGTTTTTCTGCTTTTTCAATAGCTGATTTTACAGCAGTACTATTTAGTGGATCTTCTTTGCCTGAAAAACGGATATTAATTAAGACTTGCGGTAGCATTGTCATGCCACTGCATAAATCAGCTAATGACATATCATTACGCACCATTGCCGCTAGTACTTGTAAGCCTGCAACGATACCATCACCCGTGGTGGTTTTATCTAATAATAACACATGGCCTGAATTTTCAGCACCTAAGCGCCAGTTTTTTTCTACTAATTTTTCAAGAACATAACGATCACCTACTTTGGCTCGAACAAAAGAAATTCCAAGATTTTTAAGTGCAATTTCAAGCCCCATATTGCTCATTAATGTGCCAACAACTCCACCTTTGAGTTGACCTTGCCTTAGTGCTTCGCGAGCAATAATGTAAATAATTTGATCACCATCAATTTTGCGTCCCTTATGATCAACCATGATGATACGATCGCCATCACCATCTAATGCAAAGCCTAAATCTGCTTTTTCATCAATAACACATTTAGCGAGAGCTTTAACGTCAGTTGCACCACAGTTTTCATTGATATTAACACCATCAGGTTCACAGCCAATTTTTATGACCTTAGCACCAAGTTCACGAAGCACTTTGGGTGCAATGTGATAAGTTGCGCCATTAGCGCAATCGACAACAATTTTTAATGTAGCTAGACTTAAATCATGATCGAATGTGCTCTTACAAAATTCGATATAGCGTCCCGCTGCATCGGTGATACGGCTTGCTCGACCAAGTTGTTTTGATTCTACGCAATCGATCTCTTTTTCAAGTTCAGCCTCGATTTCTAATTCAATTGCATCATCAAGTTTTTTTCCTTCGGCTGAAAAGAACTTAATACCATTATCATAAAAAGGGTTATGTGAAGCAGAAATGACCACTCCAGCATCAGCCCGAAAAGTGCGAGTTAAGTAGGCAATAGCGGGGGTTGGCATAGGGCCTGTAAAAGCTGCTGCAACGCCAGCGGAGGCAAAACCTGCTTCTAGTGCCGACTCAAGCATATAGCCTGAAATGCGAGTATCTTTACCGATTAATACTTTTTTAACACCATCTTTAGCAAGAACACGGCCTGCAGCCCAACCTAATTTTAGCGCAAAATCTGGCGTAATAGGATGCTGCCCAACTTTACCGCGAATCCCATCTGTACCAAAATATTTCCGATTAGACATTTTGTACCCTCATACTAATATTTGTTATGTTGGACAACATTTAATTAACAATACTTTACTTTAAAGTTGTATGCGATTTTTTTGATAACCGTATACCCCAAGTTGTAAAAAAACCTCAATAAAATAGACGTTTCATTATAAAACTATTCTCGACTATCGTTGGCAAATTTTAATAATACTTGGCTCTCTTTGATAAAGCGTTCTGCATAATTGCCAAACCAGGCGGTGACTTCATTAAAATTCTCAATAAATTTAGTTTTATTACGTTGTTCAATTAATTTCACCATTTGCCCAAAGCGTTCATAATAGCGCTTGATTAATTCAATATTATCATCTGATGCCATAATAATATCGGCATAAAGAGCGGGATCTTGAGCAAACAACCGTCCAACCATCATCAGTTCAAGCCGATAGATAGGAGATGATAGTGCAATTAGTTGCTCTAAATCAGCCTGTTCACGTTGTAAATTTACGCCGTATGAAAAAGAGGTAAAATGGCGTAATGCTTGAATGAACGACATGCATTTATCATGCTCTTTGGCATCAATAGCGCATAAATTAGCACCCCATATACGCATTTGCTCAATTAACCATTGATATTTAGTTGGTTCGCGACCTTCACAATAAACGATAATTTGTTTGGCTAAATTAGGCACATCAGGGCCAAACATAGGATGCAATCCGACAACGGGTCCTTGATGCTTTTCTAGCATCGTTTCAAGTGGTTTAGCTTTGATAGAAGTAAAATCCGTTAAGATACAATCTTTTGGCAATTGCGGTAATTGTTTTATGATTTCACAAGTTTTATTTATTGGCACTGTGACAATAACCGCAGCAGCATCAGCAACTATTTCAGTAGCTTGATGCATAGTTTTAGAGCCTAACGTTTTAACTTGGTAGCCTGATAAGGTAAATAACCGAGCAAACAACCGCCCCATTTGTCCATTACCACCAACAATGACTATAGAACCTTGGCCTGTATAAACTTTTTTGAAACCTTTGTCATTTTCGCTAATATACGATTCACGCATCAAACGACGTAAAATATCTTCAATTAATGCGGGAGATATACCCGCATTTTCAGCTTCTTGTCGCCTTTTGTTTAGCATTTCTGCTTCACGTTTAGGATCATAAATAGGAATACCATGTTTACTTTTTACTTCACCAACTTCGGTAACTAATGCTAATCGTTTGGTAATTAATGATAAAATTGATTTATCAACTTCATCGATTTTATCGCGCAAGGCAGTTAATTCCGTAGACATATTCGGCTATTCCTTTTATCACAAATGACAACTCTTTATGTAATAGCTTAACAGTATAACGTATTTTTGGTAGGATGGGGCAACTACAACATTAAATGTAACACAATAAAATAATCATGAAAGTCATCTCTTTTAATATTAACAGCCTTCGAGCCCGAATTCATCAGCTAGCGGCAATTATTGATACCCACCAACCAGATATTATTGGTCTTCAAGAAACCAAAGTACATAATGACCAATTTCCCGTTGAAGAGCTTGCTCAGTTTGGTTATCACTTACATTATCACGGGCAAAAAAGCCACTATGGTGTGGCATTGTTAACTAAACAAAAAACCATTTCAGTACAGTGTGGTTTTCCAACCGATAACGAAGACGCACAATGCCGTTTGATTATTGCTGAGTTACCAACTAGCCAAGGCAATTTAATGGTAATTAATGGTTATTTTCCGCAAGGTGAAAGTTTACATCATGAAATAAAATATCCTGCCAAGCGTAAATTTTATCAAGATTTAATAACTTATATCGAACAGCAGCAATTAAATAGCCAATTATCATTAATAATGGGGGATATGAATATTTGCCCAACCGATTTAGATATAGGTCTTACTGAAGAAAACCGAAAACGTTGGTTACGTACAGGTAAATGTTCATTTTTGCCCGAAGAGCGTGAATGGATAAACAATTTAATGTCACTTGGTTTTACTGATACTTACCGTAATGCTTATCCAAAAGAAAAAACATATTCTTGGTTTGATTATCGTTCTAAAG
Organism: Gilliamella sp. HK2; assembly: GCF_001690265.1. Classification (NCBI taxonomy): domain Bacteria; kingdom Pseudomonadati; phylum Pseudomonadota; class Gammaproteobacteria; order Orbales; family Orbaceae; genus Gilliamella; species Gilliamella sp. HK2. Next base: position 21,864 of record NZ_LZGV01000016.1, on the reverse strand, counting down.
GTTTTGATACCCATACTGGGCTACGCATCGATTTGATTTTAGCTAGCAAAAAAATGATGAATTACTACCTGCAAACAGGTATTGATTATGATATTAGAGCGATGGAAAAACCATCTGATCATGCACCAATTTGGGCTCAATTTGATTTAGCATAACCATAGATATAGTTACCATAAGGATAATAGCATGCAAGGTAGTTCAATTTTATCGATTAAAGATCTCAATCAAATGGTGAAAGAGTTGCTTTGTGATGCTATTGGCCAAGTTTGGTTGATAGGCGAAATCTCAAACTTTTCTCGTCCATGGTCTGGTCATTGGTATTTCTCATTAAAAGACGACAGTGCACAGGTGCGCTGTGCGATGTTTCGCAATAGTAATTTTCGTGCTGGCTTTACACCACAAAATGGACAGCAAGTTTTAGTTCGAGCAACAGTTACATTGTATGAAGCTCGAGGTGAATATCAATTAGTTATTGATAAAATTCAACCGGCAGGAGCAGGATTACTACAGCAAAAGTTTGAGCAGTTAAAACAAAAACTGTCAGACGAAGGTTTATTTGATCCCATGTATAAACAGCCACTTCCTGAAAATATTCGTACTGTTGGCATTATCACTTCATCAACGGGTGCTGCGCTACATGATATTTGCCAAATATTAAAGCGTCGTGATCCTAGCTTACATTTAATCATCTACCCAACTCAAGTACAAGGCAATGAGGCAGCGGGACAAATTGCTAAGATGATTCAAATTGCCAATATTCGGCAAGAATGTGATGTGTTAATTATTGGGCGAGGCGGAGGTTCGCTTGAAGACTTATGGTCATTTAATGAAGAAATAGTAGCAAGAGCCCTTTTTTCAAGCAAAATACCGACGGTTAGCGCGGTTGGACATGAAATTGATTTTACCATTGCAGATTTTGTTGCTGATGTCAGAGCGGCTACACCATCTGCTGCTGCCGAGTTAGTAAGTCATGATAATTTAGATCAGATAAAACGTATTCAAGCAAAAGAACAGCATTTATCCATGGCAATGGATTATTATTTAATGCAGTGTCAAGCAAGACTCAATAAATGGCGACATCAATTACAAACTCAACATCCACAAACAAAGCTAGAAAAACAATTAAATCAACTCCTAGCTTATCGCCATTCATTATCTGAAAATATTCAGCAATATTTACTCAGACTATCAAATCGCTATAATTTTTTGGATAAGCGATTATTACGTGTATCACCACAAAATAATATTACCTATTTACAACAAGTAGTTGAACAAAAACAGCAAAGACTTATTAATTTAATTAAACAAAAGTTAACAAAATCACAACATCAATTCGTTTTACAAACCTCTCAACTTAACAATGTTAGTCCGCTAGCTACGCTTGAGCGAGGTTATTCAGTCACCACCGACCAAAACAATGCAGTGGTTCGTCGTTCTGAGCAAGTCACGGTGGGCGACATTATCGTAACAAGACTGAAAAAAGGTAAACTTGTTAGCCAAATTACCAAAATCAATAAATAAAATAATTATATTTAAAGATGATAGATAAACCTATTTTACTCATTTTTAGTATCATTTTTGCAATTCTGGTGATCGCTAGTATATAATCTAAACAATAAGGAATTATTATATTATTTAGAGAGTTTATGCATTATCCAATCGGTATTGATTTAGGTACTACCAATAGTTTAATTTGTGTTTGGCAAAATGGTCAGCCGACACTTATTCCCAACTCAATAGGCGAAGTTGTTACACCTTCGGCAGTCAGCCTTGATGAAGATAATTCGATTTTAGTTGGTCACGCAGCTTTATCTCGTTTAACCACTCATCCTAGTCGTAGTGTGGCGGCATTTAAACGTTTTTTAGGATCAAATAAAGTTTTTGAATTAGGTGATCAAAAATTTACACCAACTGAGCTTTCAGCATTAGTTTTAAAATCACTAAAGGCTGATGCTGAGACTTTTCTACAACAAGAAATTCATGATGTCGTCATATCTGTTCCAGCTTATTTTAATGACGAACAGCGTAAACAGACCCGCTTTGCTGCCGAGCTTGCTGGACTAAATGCAGTGCGTTTAATTAATGAGCCAACAGCGGCCTCAATGGCGTATGGATTACATGAAGAACAGTCTGGTAACACTTTAGTTTTTGACTTAGGTGGCGGTACTTTTGATGTGACTGTACTAGAATATGCCATGCCGATAATTGAGGTACATGCATCAGCAGGTGATAATTACTTAGGTGGTGAAGATTTTACGGATGAAATTGTCAAAGCATGCTTAAGAGAATGGAAACTTAAACAACCAGATATCCCAGTTGATGATTATGCGCGTTTATTAGATTTAGCTGAACAACTAAAATGTAAGCTCAGTGGTGACCAAGTGCATAATTTGACCTGGTTATGGCAAGACAAACAATGGCAATTTTCATTAAACGAAGTAAAAGCTAAATCAATTTGGTTATCATTACTTAATCGATTACGAGCCCCAGTTGAACAAGCTTTAAGTGATGCTCGCTTAAAACCCAACGAACTCGAACATATTGTTTTAGTCGGTGGTTCATCACAATTGGGTGTAGTTCGAGAGCTAGTGACAAAATTATTTGCAAAACTACCTTATCGCCACATAAATCCGACAACAATCGTGGCACAAGGCGCCGCTGTTCAGGCGGCTTGTCGATTGCGAAATGCCGATGTTGAAGAAGTTATTTTAACTGATGTATGCCCTTATACACTAGGGATCGAAAGTTGTTCAAATAATGTCAGTGGGCTATTTTCCCCCATTATTGAACGTAATACCATTGTGCCAACTTCGAAAGTAAAAACATTTTACACAACTTACCCTCAACAAAAAGTGATATGTATTTCGGTTTATCAAGGTGAAAATCCACGCGTTGAAAACGATGTTTTAATTGATGAGTTTGAAGTGCCTCTAACGCCAATGGAAAAAACACAAGGGATTGATGTTCGCTTTAGTTATGATCTAAATGGCTTATTAGAAGTTGATGTGGTTTTACTTGAGACAGGCAAACAACATGGCAAAGTGATTGATCATAGTCCAATTGGATTAACAGACAAACAAAAACAAGACAGTCATGATCGCTTAAAAGCACTTAAAATTCACCCTCGCGACGAAATGCCGAATCGTACTTTATTAGCAAGGCTGGAACGTGCATGGGCACAATCATTGGGAAATGAACGGCTATTAATTGGATCATATATTGAAGCTTTTATGGAAGTACTAAATAGACAAAATTCTGAAGAAATTAACGAAATTCGTGGTGAAATTGAATCTAATCTACAAGATCTGAATCGATAACTAATAAAGATATTTAAAAATATTAGCAACCCCCTTTTATGATAAGTATAAAAGGGGTTTTTTATACGGCTTACTTTTTCTTGATAGCTTTTTCTACTGGCGGTCCAAAATGGTTAGTGTGTTTGATGCCAGAAACCCAAAATGGCGCAAAAAATAAGAGATAAGCCAATATTTCGCCCACAAAATCACAGAGAGGCTCACCTTTATTAATATCATTAAAACGTCGTTTCATAGCAAAAACGGTGTTGGTTACAACAACAAAATAACAAATCATAGAGAAAGTAGGACTATCCAATTCAAAATTATTGTTAAGTACGGTCATCAATCCTAACACTATGAAGCTACAACATAATTGTATAATAAAACCTTTTATATTAGTTCGTCCTTTCCAACGCCAAAACTGCCACCATTTATTTTTAGGTAATGGCTGTGATTCCAGTTTTTGTTGATTTTCACGATGTTTTGCTATAAGTAATGACGCACAAAGCCGTAAGACTAAATCATTGCCACAGCTGTTTTTAAACTTGTCTAACATTTCAAGTTCATCTTCATCGCATATACCGTAATAGTTAGATAAACGTTTAGCAAGTGTTCTTATTTCATCAACTTGTTTGGTATAACTGTATTTTTTTTTGATATCAGAAGATAGTGTAATCCAATTATTTTGCAGATCTTTGGCTATGTTTATTAACTCTTTATTATCACCAGTAATATCTTGTAATATCGTATCTAATTTATTTTTTTGCTCAGTTTTATTTAATATAATTATGTATAACAACATTAAATAAATTGGATTTCGATTCGCCAGTTTTTGTGTCCATATTTGCTCCAGTTTTTGCTCAATATCGTCAAAATCAATAAGGTGAGGCGCATCAATAAACCATTCAATTGAATTGGGATAATTAATTAAAACATTATTAATTAGCCCACTATCATTATTGATTAGGTTATACAGCTCGGTTTCATTTTGCCAGTTGCCATGCTTAAATATCGCTATTAATGGTTTAAATGGGTTATTTTCATCAATAATAAAAGTATTATTTTCTTGCCGAAGATATTTTGCAGTTTCTATTGGTTCATAAGAAATTGCAATTACTAATAAATAACAACGATACCATTGCCAATAAGCTTCTTTCTTATTAGCAATAACCGAAGGATCTGGAGATTTTGGTAGTTGATAATAATTATTAAATTTTAAAAACGTAACCCAGTCAAACATTTCCATATTTGGATAAGAAAAACTTTGATATAAATGTGATTTAGCAATATCAGGAATATCGCTGAATCTATCTAGCCATAAACGAGCATATACAGCTAGCTTACCATTCTCGTCGGGATCGAATTGAGGTGGAAGTTGAGCATTTTCATTATTATCAAATAACCATGTTTTAAATTCTTGCACGGGTGAAAGTTCTGCAAGCCATGCAAGATGTTGTCGTGCTTGGCGTTGTAAATGTTGTAAAATAAATTGTTCAAATGGATCATCGCTTTGATCGTCTAAAATTTCTTGTAATAATATTTCATTGCCGTGACGCAACATAATGGCATGTCGGTATAAACGATATAATCGATTATTGCCGTCATCCAGTAACAATATTGGTATGACTTGTTTGTAATTCCAGCTTATATCTAAAGCCCAATTAACAAAATCGATAATTTCTTTTGGATACTCATCAATATTCTCTAATGAGGCTAATCGTGATGTTGTAGTTACCGTTATTTGCGGAATAGTATACAAATAATTTTCTGTTTTATCGGCAGCGACACAATAACTATTATTTAGCGCCATAACTAATAATGGGAAGTGATTTTTTTCAAAATAAGCACACCAACCTGCTATCCAGCTTTCTGCTTTTTGTTGATAATGACCTGAATAATACAATTCTAACCAAGCCCGTAAGGCATTTTGTTTATCTTCAAGCAAAGTATATTGGATGGCAGCAATATATTTCCACTCGATAATAATATTTTCGTCTTGATCGCCTTCGGCAATGCATGTTAAAGCGTAATCCAAAATAGATTGATTTTTTAGGCTTGCAGCACTGTGCCAATGAGCAAATTCGAGCATAAATTTTTTATCATTAGGAAGGTAAATAACGGTATCTTGGCATAAAAATTCATAAACGTCTTCCGAACTACTTTCCCAAAATAACCATTTGGCATTATATATATAATCGATAGTTACATTTTGTAGTGTTTTATTTGTTGTTGGTAAGCATGTGTAATCAAATAAATCACCACGATCAATGTGATTTAAATAATTATCATATTTTTCAAGTTCATCAGTGTATTGTGTCATGAGTTGCTGACGCCAGCGCAAATTATCGGCTAAAACTTTGACACATGATTCAGAGATATTTGTTGTTTCGTAACTTAATTCTAATAGTCGCCATTTTACCGAATCAATAACCTCCATTGGATAGTCATAGAATGAACCGATAAATTTTTGCCACTCATCAATGTTATAGCATCGCAGTGGATCTTCTAACAGGGCTTGATAAGCATCGTAAATTTCATTCGCTTTAATTTGTTCTTTTGTTAGTTGTGGCGTTGATTTTTCTGAATTCTGTGTAGTTTCATCAATAGCTGTTTCGGGCGATTTGGCATAATTCATTGCCAATTCATACGCTTTGCGCAGAGCTTTAAATCCATCGGGATCTGTTTCAGGATGATATAATGGTAACTTTACACGATATGCTTGACGAATAACCGTGGTATCTGTTGTTTTTTCGATGCCCAATAATTGCCAAAAATTTGTATTCATGACCAATCATACTCCGCTAATGATTCTGGTTTTTCTAGTTCGTCGATTTCAGTATACCAAGGTAGGCGATTACAAGGTGAATCCTTATCGCTAATTAATATTTTCATGGTATGTGTTTGTGATGCTCTGGTTAATTCACAGCGTAATGCCTCCAGATCTTCTTTATTATTGAGCGTTTCCCAATATTGAAATCCAATCGCCCAACCAGCACTGTAGTGGTGCCAAGATCTATAAAAATATTGAGAACGAGCGGCAATTCTTGAAAAAATCCATAGAGCTTCTTCTTCGCTAATATATTTATTGGTCGTGCCATTGCGTAGCAAATATCCCATACGGGCATAATCCCAACTACGAATGCCACCATAGCCACATACACAAAAAGTTTGTTCAACAAACGCCAGTAATACTTTTTGATAATCATCTTGTGCTTGGCAATAATCACACCATTCTGATTCAGAAAATCGAGAGTACATTGAATAATATCGAGATAATATTGGTGCATGCCCATCATCAACCATATTAAACACACAGTTTAGTAATGCTTGGCGAGAGTCTATTCCCCAATCACTCTCCATATCAACAAATGTTCTGTCAGGGAAAAAAGATGGCGAAGTGTAACTTGCACCATATCTCTTATTTAAAGCAACCATTGGTGCGGATAAACCATATAGCCAATCGACACAATCTTGATTCATATTTTTATTCCAATCATCTGATTTATTTTATTTATTATACAAAGATAGCAGATTTCACACTAAAATAACAATTGAAATTCAAGCAGAAATTTATGATATAGTTTAATAAAATAGAAATACTGCTATAGGCTAGCATAAATCATAAAATTATTTGCAAATCAATATCTACAAGGCATAATACAAACAATCTATTAGAATTTGATTATTACAGAGCAATAAATCATAAGGAGCTATAATGAAAAAGATCGCCATAATGGCAATGTTAATCTCTTGCACATTAATATTGCAAGGCTGCGTTGCTGCTGTTATAGGAATTGGTGCAGGAGCTACGGCAAAAGTTGCCTCTGATCCTCGCACTACTGGTACCCAAGTTGATGATACAACGCTCAGTTCACGTATGGGGATAAAAATTAAAGACCATGGACCTTTGTTTATTGGCTCGCGTATTGCTTCGAGTGCTTATGGTGGTAATATCCTTTTAGTTGGACAAGCAAATAGTCAACAAGTTGAACAAGCAGAAAAGCTTGCTTATCAAGTTGACGGAGTAAAAAAAGTTTATAACCAAATTCGTATTGGGGAACCCGTTGGGGCAGTGACTATTACTAATGATACTTGGATAACAACTCAAGTTAAATCTCGGTTAGTTTTAGATGCTAAAACAAAAGCTCGCAAAATTAAAGTGGTAACCGAAAACAGCGAAGTGTTTTTAATTGGAATGGTTACCCCAGAAGAAGGTAAAGCAGCAGCTGAAATTGCAAGTAAAGTCAGTGGTGTAAAAAAAGTCATCACACTTTACACTTATACTGAAAATTAACGATAACTATATAAAAGACAGGGGGCGCATTAGCCCCTTTTTTATGCAACCGATTTTATGCGCTCAATTAATTTAGCAAGCCCTTGCAAACGTGATTGGCTTAGCTCATCAGAAATTTTTAACTGACTTAATAGGGATTGAAAATCGATAGCTGCAATTTCTTGTGCTGTTTTGTGATTGGCAATGATGATTAAAATGGCCAATAAGCCTTTGACAATCCTTCCCTCACTATCACCTTGAAAAATATACTTATTATCTTGTTGTTTTTGATAAGTTAGCCATACACGGTTTTCGCATCCGTGGACTTGGTTCTGCTCAGTTTTTTCATTTTCAGGGAAATCAGGTAATTGCTTTGCTAGCATTACTAATTGTCGATAACGATCTTGCCAATTATGTTGTTGCGAAAATAATTCGGTTAAACTTTGCTGTGATAGCATAATATTGACCTATTTACGGTTAACTGCTTGTAAAAAAGTTTCAGGAAACTATACGTTTCAGTATAAAATCACACTAATATTTCAATTGCATTTTGCAACTCTGAAATAAATTTATCCACATCTTGCTGATTATTATATGGCATCAACGACAAACGAATAGCGCCATGGCAACCTAACTTATTCATCAACGGTTGAGCGCAAAGCTCACCTGTACGAATCGCAATATTTTGTTCACTTAATAAAATAGCAATATCATTATGATGAATATGATTGATATTAAACGTGATTATTGGGCTATGATCCTCGCTATAAAATTGAATATCAGTAAGCTTGTTGAGTTGTGATTTCGCATAATCAGCGAGTTGCTTAGTGTAGTGCTCTGCTTGATTGCTATCCCAACGTTCTAACCATTGAAGTATTGCATTAAAGCCAACAATACCCGCAATATTCGGCGTGCCAGCTTCAAATCTATAAGGCAGATCTTCTTGAATAAAACCATCAAACGACGTGCGTTTTAACATTTTACCGCCACCATGCCAAACCGACATTTGTTCAAATAATGCTCTTTTACCATACAAGATCCCAAGGCCTGTTGGACCATATAGCTTATGCGCCGAAAAAGCATAAAAATCGATATTAAGTGCTGTTACATCGACATTATGATGAACGATTCCTTGAGCTCCATCCACGACTAAAATTGCATTATGTTGGTGAACAATATCGCTAATTGCTTCTAAGTTAGGGCAAAAACCCGTTACATTCGACATTTGCGTTATGGCAACAATTCTTGTTTTAGCAGACATTAATAAAGATAACTCATTAACATCTGACGACCATTGAATGACTTTAGCGCCTGTTTGCCCCGCAACAATCAACCAAGGCAATAAATTGCTATGATGCTCCAACTCGCTCACAATAATTTCATCGCCAGATTGTAGTAATGGACGAGCGTAACTTTGCGCAATTAAATTAAATGATTCAGTCGTACCACGAGTCCAAATAATTTCATCACTACTTTGAGCGTGAATTAAATTGGCAACATTTTGCCTTGCGTTATCAATCGTTGCTGTGACTTGCAAGGCAGCATTATGCAAACTACGCTGAGCTGTTGCGGTATTTTCTGAATAGTAGGCAAGTGTTGCATCAATCATTGCATGCGGTTTGAGTGCGGTTGCCGCCGAGTCAAGATACACACAATGCCTATTTAACGCGGGAAAATCAGCTCTAAATTGCTCAGGCGTAAAATATTTATTGGGCAAGTTCAAGTCCTGCAATCCCATTCCAATAACCATTACAATCTCGCTTGTATTCAATTTGCAACGGATTTAATCCGTCTTCGTTAGCTTTAAACTGTTTAACAATATCGAGCGTTTCAATACCTAAAGGCGAAATCCTAACAATATCAACTAATCCTTTCATTTCATTAAGATTATTGCCTAAATTATAACAATAACCGCTTTGGGTTTGAATGCCATTTAGCACAAATACTTTTTGCTGTTCTTGCGAAAACACCTCACGACCAACAGGATATTTAATACAACACGTTTCACATTTATCTTTAGGTTTATCTTCTGATCGTGCTGTAAAACAACGAGCCGAATACGCTAAAGGCAAATAACCATAGCTAAATACTTCGACTTCAAAATTTCGTTCGATATTTAATGCCTCAAACTGCTTAAGAACATTGCTTAACCAATCGCGTGAAAGCTCAACAGGCATACACCAACGTACCATACCTTGTTTTTGTAATAATTTTAACGTTAAAGCGTTATAACAGTTAATAGCAGGGCCTGTAACAAACGGTAATTTATGTTCTTGAGCAATATTTATGGCGGCTAAATCGTTTGCCTCAATTAAAAAATCGCCATTGTTCACTAATTGCCGTAAGTCTTTTAATTCTGATGGTGCTTCAAGTAAAGCTAACGTTGAAAGTACCACTTGTTTTCCCGATTTAGCAATTTCTTTTGCTAGTTCCAGCCAGTTTGGCACTTTCATTTCTCGGCGTTTGTTGCAAACCGTTTCGCCCATATAAATAATATCGGCTTTGCTATCTTTGGCTGCGTGATAAAAAGTCTCGGTTTTGATTTTAGGCCAATAATAAAGCACTGGTCCTAATGCGTATTTCATAGTTTTGCTCACTATATTTATGTTAAATCTTATTCAAATGATTAAAGCCTGCATTATTGGCTTATTGTATAAGCAAAATCGAGAATAGACAGAAAGTCTATCCTTTTTGATTATCGACTGATCATGGGTTTATTGCCATTTACGGTGATAAGCACCTAAAGTTGTTTGTTTGCCTTCCGAAACAAAACCTAGCGTATCCAACCAGCTTTTATCTGCTTGGAATGATTGAGGATTAGCTAAGTAACGATCGATAGCTTGGCGCCATACTTTAGTGACTTGCTCAACATAGGCTTGGCTACGTTGACGACCTTCTATTTTGACTGAAGCAATATTCGCTGCGAACAATTCGGGTAATAGCTCAATAGTGTTTAAGCTAGTTGGTTCCTCAATAGGATGATAAAGCATATCACCAACAAAATAACGCCCTTTGCATAGTGTTGGGTAACCTGCATTTTCTCCTTTTTTATGACAATCAATTAGCACATTATTAAGCCGTGATTCAAGCCCTTTATCAGTCTCTTCCCAACGCACAAATTTAGCTGGCGAACAAGCGCCAACGGTATTAGGCGATTCACCCGTCAAATAAGATGATAAGTAACATCGACCTTCGGCCATAATACACAAACTACCAAAGGCAAACACTTCAAGCGCTACAGGTGAAACTTGAGATAACTGTTTAACTTGATGCATAGAAAGCACTCGAGGTAAAACGATACGATGAACCCCAAAATTATTATAGTAGAACTTGATCGATTCTTCATTGGTCGATGAGGCTTGCACCGAAACATGACGTTCAATATCAGGGTATTTTTCAGCGGCATAATCCAATATAGCTAAATCAGCAATAATTAAAGCATCAGCCCCAATATTTGCTGCAGTATCAACAGCGTGTTGCCAACGTTGAAAATTATCTGGATGGGCAAAAGTATTAATCGCAATATGTAGCTTTTTGCCACGTTTATGTACATAATCTGAAGCTTCTAACAACCGCTTTTCATTAAAATTTAAACCAGCAAAATGGCGGGCATTGGTATCATCTTTCAAACCAATATAAACGGCATCAGCACCATTATCGATTGCTACTTTAAGAGCGGGCAACGATCCAGCTGGACAAAGAAGTTCCATAATCAATCCTAACTTAAATTCAGTATTTTATACGCTAGGTATTATGCAATAATTCTGAGTGTAAAGCGAATAGAAAGCGGTTTCCCAACTAAAAAATAGCAAAAACCCGTTAATTGAGTATCTTGGTAGAGGTTCTTGCTTTACGGGAGTATGTTTTTTATCCTATTTAAAGTTAAACAGTTGTTTTCAATACATAAGATAACGATGTTTATAATTCTTTAGTTTATATTTTACATACTGCTATGATTATTATGTTTTTTTTGTGAAACCACCTTAATACCAAAATTTTAAGATGAGGTTATCAACCATTCAGTTTTTAATTGTAATTTTGCGAAAAGTTACTTAATAACAGCACAAACTTTTCTTTTTGTAAATTAAATACAATTTGAAGTTATATCATTTTTTCATGTTTGAATTCTCATTTCTATCATGGTGACACGATTAATTTTTAATTTTATTATTTTAGATTTAAAGAAGGCTACATAGCCATAGCCCAAATTGTATTTTTGATGAGAACGCAGAATAAAAAATAACAAAAAAAGATTAAAAAATATTTTTTATTTGATTTATTTTTGCGCTAAAAAACTTCCCAAAATATACCTACCAAATAAAAATAATTTATTTTTTATTAATATGTTATGCTATTTTGATAATCAAAATATTTGACAGACGTCATTTACAAAATATTTGTAACATGTGGAATTTTATTGTAATTTGTGGGATATTAGTATAATTTACTACCTCTAAAGATAATCTCTTTATATTATCAAATAAGCAATTAAATTATCTGTTTCATAAGGAATAATATATGTCAAATAGCTATCAAAACGAAGTACCACCTGCTCGCGTTAATATTCAACTAGATCTTCATACTGGTGGAGCCCAAAAGAAAATAGAATTACCATTAAAGATTTTGTCTATTGGGGATTATGGCCGCGGTAAAGATAAACGCCCTCTTTCGGAAAAAGAAAAAGTATCCATCAATAAAAATAATTTTGATGCTGTACTGAAAGAATTTAGGCCTACAGCTAAAATCAGTGTGCCAAATACCCTTGCTGATGATGGTAGCGATATTAGTGTAGATCTCGTTTTTGAATCGATGAATGACTTTAAACCTGAACAAGTTGCAAGAAATATTCCTCAACTCCGTTCTTTACTTGCTATGCGTAATTTATTAAGGGACTTGAAATCTAACTTACTAGACAACGCTACATTTCGTTATGAATTAGAGAAAATAGTAAAAGATGAACAGTTATCTGATGAGCTTCGTGCTGAATTAGAGGCAATTGTATCTGAAAACACAAAATAAGTATTTTTAACAAACTAAATTCAGTTAATTTCGAAATAAATTATATGGTTGTTGATAGACAATTAAGGAAAAAGCAATGAAAGAACAGAAAGAACAAAAAAGTGCAAGCCAAACAGTTTTAGAAGATAATGGGAGTGTTTACCAATCTTTATTTAGTAAGATCAATTTAAATCCGATTCAAAAAGCAGGCGAAATCGATAAATATGAAGACAATGATGCATTATTTGAGGCTTCACAAGATGAACGTGTTACGATGGCTGTTGATATTTTACTTAAATTGATTCAGGGCTCATCACAAAAAGTTGAAAAATTAGATAAACATTTATTAGACTATCACATTAGCCAAATCGACCAAAAGCTAAGCCGACAATTAGATGCAATTATGCATAATGAAACTTTCCAAGAAATTGAGGCAACATGGCGTGGTCTAAAATTTTTAGTAGATCGTACGGATTTCCGACGTAATGTAAAAATTGAATTATTAGATGCTTCAAAAGAAGAGCTTCGCCAAGATTTTGAAGATGCGCCAGAAATTATTCAAACTGGTTTTTATCGCCACACTTATATTCAAGAATATGACACTCCAGGTGGAGAGCCTATTGGCGTGACTATCTCAAATTATGAATTTGACCGTAACCCACAAGATATTGCTTTATTGCGTAATATCTCAAAAGTTGCAGCCGCAGCGCATATGCCATTTATTAGCTCTGTTGGCCCGAAATTCTTTGGTAAAGAAACCATGGAAGAAGTCGCAGCAATTAAAGATATTGCAAATTATTTTGATCGAGCTGAATATACGAAATGGAATAGTTTCCGCGAAACTGATGACTCACGTTATGTTGGATTAACCTTGCCAAGAGTGTTAGCTCGTTTACCTTATGGTCCAGATACGGTACCTGTTCGTAGTTTTAACTATATCGAAGATGTTAAAGGAATTGAGCATAACCGTTATTTATGGGCTAATGCCTCATATGCTTTTGCAGCTAACATGGTACAGAGTTTTATTCGTAATGGTTGGTGTGTACAAATTCGAGGTCCACAAGCAGGTGGGCTAGTTGAAGATTTACCTATTCATCTTTATGACTTAGGCACGGGTAATCAAGTTAAGATCCCAACCGAAGTTCTTATTCCAGAAACACGTGAATTTGAATTTGCTAATTTAGGTTTTATACCACTTTCTTTTTATAAAAATAGAGATTATGCTTGCTTTTTCTCTGCAAATTCAGCACAAAAACCAGCACTATATGATACAAAAGAAGCAACTGCAAACAGCCGTATAAACGCGCGCTTACCATATATTTTCTTATTATCACGCATTGCTCATTATTTAAAAGTAATTCAACGAGAAAATATTGGGACTACAAAAGATCGTCGAGTACTTGAACTTGAGCTAAATAAATGGGTTAGCAATCTTGTTACCGAAATGACCGATCCGAGTGATGAAGTTCAAGCATCGCACCCACTACGAGAAGCAAAAGTTATTGTTGAAGATATTGAAGATAACCCAGGATTTTTCCGTGTTAAGACATTTTTGATTCCTCACTTCCAGGTTGAAGGTATGGATATTAATTTATCAATGGTATCACAAATGCCAAAAGCTAAGGCTTAATATCAAAAAATCTGGATGGTAGTATTCATGAAAATTTTTCGTCCTTTATGGAACGAAGGCGTCTTTTTGACGCCTCAACAATTCCAACAACAAACATTATGGCAACAGTTTTCCTCTCAAAAGTTAGCTGCTATGACAGTAGCTAACCCATGGGGAATTGAAAAATTAGCTATTGATATACAAGCGCTGACGATAGATCGCTTACAGGCGGAGTCAATCAGTATTCGTTTTCGTGATGGTGTATTCATTGACACTGATACTGCCGATAAGTTACCAGAAGCCAGAATACTAAATACGGATATTCCACCTGAGCGTGAAGAGGTTACCGTATTTGTCGGTATACCATTGCTACAAGCAAATGGCGGTAACTGTTTACAAGATAATCAACATCTTGAAAGACCACTTCGTTATAGGCAAGAATGGGTTGAAGTAGCAGATCTATTCGGCCAGAATACTGAAACAATAGCGGTGGAACGTTATGCGTTAACCTTTTTATTTGATTTTGAAGATCATAGTGACTATTTGACATGTCCAATTGCACATCTTAAGCGTGATCTAAATGGTCGTTTTGTTCTTGATTTTGAATATCTCCCGCCACTTATTAATTTATTCACTCAAAGTGGAACATTAATAAAAGAGTTAGAGCTTTTATGTATACAAATACAGGCTAAACGTCAGCGTTTAATGGGCATGCGTCATGAGCGCAATGATCAGATGGCTGAATTTGCAATAGCTGATGTATCATTATTTTGGCTTTTAAATGCGCTAAATACTTTTGAGCCTCAACTAAAATTTTTACGTGATAATCCAACTATTCACCCAGAATATCTTTATCTGACATTAACAGGGCTAACTGGTGCACTATTAACATTTTCGTTGACAAATGATGTTGATGCCATCCCTACTTATCAGCATACTAACCTTAATGAAGTTTTTCCGCCACTATTTGGATTAGTACGTAATTTATTAGAAGAAAGCTTACCATCTCGCGTGATCAAAATAGATTTAGTTCACGACAAAGACACGTTATGGACTGGTCGCTTAAACGACTCTCGTCTTGTTGAAGATGCTGATTTTTATTTATCTGTACGATCAAGTATGCCTGGACATCAATTACAGTCGCAGTTCCCAATATTATGTAAAGCAGGTGCACCTGATGACGTAAGGCAAATCATACATTCAGCATTATCAGGTATTCCAATAAAAGCACTTAGTCATGTTCCGGCAGCTATACCTATGCGTTTAGAAAATCAATATTTTGCACTGGATCTATCTCATAGCGCAGCAAAAAACATGTTGCTCACAAGATGTTGTGAGTTTTATGTGCCAAGAGCGCTGCCTGATATTTCATTAGAACTTTTCGCGGTGTTGCGATCATAGGGGCAATAGTATGAGTATAGAACCACAAACAATAGCCATTGATGAATTATTACGAGATTCTATATTGGTTGTTGTCCAATTAAAAGCGAAAGCTGATATTCCATCAGGGCATAAATTATATGAGCTTTGTAAGCAGCAAGTAACAACTGTTCGAGAAACATTATATAACGCGCAATATAGCCAAGATGTAATTGATGACGTAAGTTATGCTTTATGCGCCATATTAGATGAAACAGTATTACTTTGCCATCGAGATAACCCTAAAAACCAAGACTATGATGAATGGTTAGGTGCGCCATTACAGGTTGTCTTTTTTAATACACACAATGCAGGTTATGATTTATTTGAAAAGATACGTACACGTTTAAAGTCAGATAAAAAAGATTCATTGGTACTAAGTTGCTTTGACAGAGTCATTGGACTTGGCTTTCAAGGATGTTATCTAGATAAACCTCAAATGGAGAGAGAGCATTTAGTTCTAGCGCTACGTGAAGCAGTACGAGAATACGAGCCAGAACAATCTCATCCGATCATTGAACAAACCAAGACTTATCGTTATTTAGGGCGCAAAACTATGTTGTTATCCTGTACCGCATTATCTGTTCTTTTGGCTATTGTTCTTTATTTTGCATTAGATTATCGACTTGATATGTTGATTAAAAAAATTGTAGGTTAAAGGGGAATTTATGAGCGATTACCCTAAAAGAATTCAAATTATTTATGCAGCCATATTAAGCTTGTTGCTGCTATTTGTTTTTTTACCAATAACAATTGGTTGGAAGATCATTGGTGCTCTTTTAGTCTTAGCCGCCTCAGGTGGATTACTATGGCGAATGCGACGCTATCGGCGAATGCTTGCATTATCAACAACAAATATTGAATTTTTAGCCCAAAAGCTTGATTTATTACCCGCAAGACAACGTTATCGCTTACCTATTTTATTGGTGGTAGGTAGTGCAGCAAAAGACTTCTTTCCAAAAGATTTATCTATAGCGGAATCAAATATTGTTGTCTCATCTGAAGCAGTTTGGATCTATATTGATGAATATTCTCATTTACCTATTGTCTATGACTCACTAATAGCAAAATGGCCTGATATGATAGGACGCGTTGGTGTATTTCTTGCATTAACTCCTGAACTTGAGGATAAACAAGGTTTCTTGATTGCTAAATTACAAGCGTTTCGCCAAGCTTGGGTAGACACATGTCGAATTGCAAAATATCAACTACCTGTTTACTTATCGACACATGTTGGACTAAACAGTTTAATTTATGATGAACAAAATCCATTACCTGTTTACTGGTACCAATTAGTCGATCATAAATTGTTCCTACTTGATCGCTATTTATCGCCACTAAATAATTGGGTCAATGATATTAAAACGCCTTCAAGTGAACGGGAAAGGAGATTGCGATTAAGACCATTCCTAAACGAAATACAATCTTGGATTGAAAATGTGGTATTAACCACATTAGCTGACACAAAACAGCCTATTGCAAAATGCAAACCAACAGCAATAGCTATTTATCCAGTAAATCAATCTGTTATAAATAATAATATTATGCAAAAACAATGGGAAAGCATTACTACTTTACCATTACCCAATAACCATAAAATTGAGGATAACGTCACCCCGCCTGATTCCTTAATTAAATTTATGCCAATATCTTCCCCATTTTCTCCTATTGGTTCGATGGTATGCGGTTTAATTACGATTACTTCTATATTTATTATTGGATGTTTAGGCGCATCGTTTTGGAACAACATTAAACTTTCCGATCAAATACAAAATGATATACGACATTATCATTTAATTTCGATGGATAGCTATGAAGAAAAGCGGCAAGCACTTGATCAACTTAAAAAAGACAGAGCGGTATTAAATCGATATTTAGCTCAAGGCGAACCAGTTCGTCTAGGAATGGGGCTATATCACGGACAACAATTACTTGAGCTATTAAATATCTCTATGAGTGATTATGTTGCAAAACCACCTGAACCAGAAAAAATTATTATCAAAGAAAAAGAAATTATCATGAAAGAACCACCTCCAGTGATTCGTTTAGATAGTTTAGCGTTATTTGAAAGTGGGCAGTCAAGTTTAAAATCAGATTCAACCAAAACACTAATTAATGCATTAGTGGAAATGAAAAAACAGATAAATGCTAACCCAGACACTGGGTGGCTTGTTTTAATTACAGGGCATACTGACTCGACGGGCGATGAAAATAAAAATATTCAATTATCATTTGAGCGCGCAACAGCAGTACGAAACTGGATTATAAAAACCAGTGATATCCCTGAGACCTGTTTTGCTATACAAGGGTATGGAGCAAAAAAACCGCTAGTAAGTAACGACACTTTAGATGGTCGTGCAAAAAACCGGCGAGTAGAAATTGTCTTAGTTCCTCAAATGTCAAATTGTATTTTGGCAAATGAACACTAAGAATGTTTAACAAAAACTAAAAAGGAGAGAAAACAATGGCAGTTCCAGCGTATATGTTTTTAAAAGATGACGGCGGTGCAGAAATTAAAGGTTCTGTAACTGTCGTAGGGCGTGAAGGTAGTGTGGAAGTGGTTGAGTTTGATCACAAAGTCTACATTCCAACAGATGGAAATACAGGTAAATTAACAGGGACTCGTGTTCATAAAGCACTTGAATTTGTTAAAGAAGTTGATGCTTCGTCGCCTTATCTTTACAAAGCCGTAACTACAGGCCAAAACTTAAAGTCTATTGAAATTAAATGGTACAAAATTAATGATGCTGGGCAAGAAGTTGAGTATTTCAATACATTAATGGATAACGTAAAAGTTGTTTCTATTAAACCTGAAATGCACAACATTAAAGATCCAACAAAAGAGCAATACAACCATTTAGAACGTATTGAATTACGTTACGAAAAAATCACATGGACTTATAAAGACGGCAACATTATTCACTCAGATAGCTGGGTAGAAAGTAGAGGCTAATGTGGTTTTTGTTGATTCTGTTGTAATGACAGAATCAACAATTTTTTATAAATAACAACATAACGAAAGGAATAGTAATGATTGCCGATCCTTCTGTTTTACTAAGGCGACTCAATCCGTATTGTGCAAGAGCACTTGAAGCGGCAGCAGAATTATGTCAAACAAGAGCACATCCAGAAATTACACTTGAACATTGGTTATTAAAATTACTAGAACAAGGATCAGGTGATATTTCATTTATTGTAAGGCATTATCAATTAGATATGGACAAAATCTGGCAAGGGTTATTGAATTATCTAGACATATTACCCCATACCATTAATACAAAACCAAGTTTATCGCCATCGTTGATTGCAATATTACAGTCATCATGGCTAAAGGCCTCGCTTGAGGATCAGGAAGAAGTCATCCGTTCAGTTCATATTTTACAAGCACTGCAAGAAATGTCTCACTGTTTAAAAGCACAAGAAGCATGGCAATTAATCAGTTTATCTGTTGTTTCATTGCAAAAAATGCGTGCTAAATTAGATGAAACGTCCGATGAAAATCCAGCAAATAAAAGTAGCTATTATTCAGATAATAAGTACTTAGATGATAATATCGACAACACAAAAAAATCAACCGTCAACACTCAGGATGTTTCTCAAACGAACGATAATAATCTACATCAAACTACACAACAAAAACATCATCAAGTTGCACTTAGCCGATTTACCGAAGATATTACCGAAAAAGCAAAAACAGGGAAAATTGATCCAGTCTTTGGACGTGACAATGAAATAAGACAGATGATAGATATTTTATCCCGCCGTCGCAAAAATAACCCTATCTTAGTTGGTGAACCTGGCGTAGGTAAAACAGCATTAGTTGAAGGACTTGCATTACGTATTGTAGAGGGCAATGTTCCAAAAAATCTTGAAAAAGTCAACATATTGACGCTTGATCTTGGCTTACTCCAAGCTGGTGCAGGCGTAAAAGGAGAGTTTGAACAAAGGCTAAAAAATGTAATAGATGCAGTTCAACAATCGCCTACTCCAATATTACTGTTTATTGATGAGGCTCACACCATTATTGGTGCTGGTAATTCAGTTGGTGGGGCAGACGCTGCAAATTTATTAAAACCCGCTTTAGCGAGAGGTGAGTTACGAACGATTGCAGCTACAACATGGTCTGAATACAAACAATATTTTGAAAAAGATGCAGCGTTAGAGCGTCGTTTTCAAATCGTTAAAGTTGATGAGCCTGATGATGAAAAAGCTTGCCTTATGTTACGAGGCTTAAAATCACGGTATGCAAAACACCATGGCGTACATATATTGGACGAAGCTGTCAAAACAGCCGTTTCATTGTCTCGGCGTTACATCAGCGGCCGACAACTACCTGATAAAGCAGTGGATCTACTGGATACTGCATCAGCTCGCGTACGCATGGGACTTGATACTATTCCTGAATCAATCACTTTGCTTGAATCCAAAATTGCATCATTGACAATAGAAAAGCAGGCCATAGAGGCAGATTTAGCACTTGGAGAAAACGTATTATCCACAGAGCGCATAGCTGAAATCGATTTACAACTCAGCAAATTACAAAAAAAATTAACTACTCAACAAGCACAATTTAAAAAAGAAAAAAATCTGGTTGAAACATTAATTGGTTTACGAGAAAAGCTAACGCCACAACAAGACGAAAAAATTCAAAAACAGCTTATTGAAACACAGCAAAAATTAAGTGAACTACAAAAAAATGCACCTTTATTATCGCTCGATGTTGATAGTCGAATGGTTTCTTCTGTGATTGCAGATTGGACTGGTGTTCCATTAGAAAGCTTATTAAAAGATGAGCAAAGCCATTTACTTATGCTAGAAGAAGATCTACATCAACGTGTTGTCGGGCAAGATAATGCTCTATTTGAAATTGCCAAAAGAATTCGTGCAGCAAAAACAGGGCTGACATCAGAAGATGCCCCGATGGGTGTATTTTTACTAGTTGGACCTTCTGGCGTTGGTAAAACCGAAACAGCATTAGCACTTGCTGATACTCTGTTTGGTGGTGAGCAATCGCTGATTACTATTAATATGTCTGAGTATCAAGAATCACATACTGTATCACAATTAAAAGGCTCACCGCCAGGGTATGTAGGTTATGGTCAAGGAGGAATCTTAACTGAAGCAGTTCGTAAACGCCCATATAGCGTTGTATTATTAGATGAGGTCGAAAAAGCACATAGGGATGTACTAAACCTATTTTATCAAGTGTTTGATCGAGGCTTTATGCGAGATGGTGAAGGTCGTGAAATTGATTTTCGTAATACTTTAATATTAATGACCTCTAACTTAGGTAGTGATGAATTAATGGCTCTTTTTGACCAAATGCCAGATGCCGATATTGCGACACAACAAGAATTATTACGCCCAATTATACGGGAGCACTTCCAACCTGCGTTACTTGCGCGATTCCAAACAGTTATTTATACCCCATTGGCTAATGCTGCATTGCGTAAAATTGTTGAAATAAAACTCAATAAAGTTGCATCTCGATTGCAAAAACATTACAAAGTTGACTTTAATGTTGGAGAAAAACTCTATGATACCTTGGTTTCTGCATGTTTATTGCCAGATACTGGCGCACGTAATATTGACAGTATCTTAAATCAACAAATATTACCAGTGGTATCTAACCTCTTATTGCAAAGCGCTAATAGTGATAACAATCCATCCCGCATGTTACAACTCGATTTTGATGAAAAAGAAGGCATTGTACTTCAATGGATAACAAAAGGAAGCAAAGTAAGAACTGCAAAACCTAAAAAAACAACAGTGACATCTAAGCCAGTTGAAAAGGGAAAAATAGCAGAAAAAACTAGTAAAAAAAGCCCCAAAAGCAAGACAAATAAGGAGTAGAAAAAGGAAGAGGTAAAAGATAAAACAAATAATGAAAACTAATTTATAAAGAATGATAGGATTGAATATAAAGGAGAACACTACCATGTCGAATGAACTTAATCGCCTTTAGGGGCAACTTGGTGGCGAGTTTAGCCATTTAATGGTCGGTTTAGGGGGTGTTAGTCACAACCGCTATACCTTAACCGTTGATGGGCTGACCGCACCGATTTCAGTTTTGCATGTTGACGGTGATGAGCAGTTAAATCAACCTTGGCGTTATGTGGTTACCTTTACCAGCCCTGACAAAACCTTATCGCCCGATGCGTTCCTTAACCAAAAATCGACTTTCTTCTTTAATCCTGTTATTAACAAGCCATTAACTTCCGCTATTCGTTCACTCAGTGACTTGCCCGCCGTGACGAATAAACGTACCT
>NZ_LZGV01000015.1:0-944 GCF_001690265.1 Gilliamella sp. HK2 | reverse complement strand
TTGCCCTTGTACACTTAAAATGAGGATACCGTCATTAATATTCGTTAGCGGACTGCCGTTGATATTAATCCATTGACCGGGGGCAAGGTTATAGCGATTACTCTTACCTTTAATGATAATTTGCTGGCTAATCGCCTGCTCATGGCGGATTTTGGCATACCATTGACCGCTTTCAATGGCGTTATCTTGCTCAATACCGTCATCTTGCGGTGACGGGTTAGCGGTTTGTGGTTGGCTAGAGTTAGCGGCTTTATCATTTGGCTTACTCTGCTGACCTTGTCCGTTTTTATAATGCTCTTCGTAACGGTAATCAGTGCCTTGCGTGGTGGTGGTTTTCGGTTGGGTGTTGATATCAGTGAGTAAATCGGCTTTGGCATCACGGTAGTTATAGTCTTGAACAGTCACTGAGGCGGGTACCACTTCGCTATGTAAGGTGATATCCCAAACACTTTCCACGCCCGTATCAACCATGCCACTCGGCAGTTTATAGTCGATATTGGCCACCTGTGCATAGCCTTGTTCATAATCACTTAACACCATCACATCACAATCATGCTCGGCATGGGTTTCAAAGCGGAACCAGATACCGACATCAGCCAATAAGCGTTGAATAAATTCTAGGTCGCTTTCTTGCCACTGAGTGATAAACTCCCGTTCAGGGTAACTGTCTTTGAGCACTAACCGGTAATCAATGCCGGTAAAGCCGTGGCTGCGTAGCACTTCTTCAACCACGCTGACCACGCTTTGATTTTGAAATATGGCACTATTTTTCCCCACGGACAGCCGTGCTAAGCACGAAGATAACACGACTTGGTAATGAGCTTCATCTTTATTGACTGATAGCTGGCTAAATTCGGTGATGACCCCATACAAGGTACGTTTATTCGTCACGGCGGGCAAGTCACTTAGTGAACGAATAGCGGAAGTTAATGGCTTGTTAATAA
>NZ_LZGV01000014.1:0-6338 GCF_001690265.1 Gilliamella sp. HK2 | reverse complement strand
TGGTGTTGTCGAAGACACAGTAACAGACGGAAACGATTTGTAAAAGAGAAATATTTTACAAGGATACAAAACAGGGACTGGATATTTGGCACACACACAATAAATCGACATGGTGAAAAGAAATGGATGGAATTACTGCTGTGCAGTAAGACAGAAATTAAACGTCATGTAAAGGTGAAATCGGAATACAATCCGTTTCTACCTGAATGGGAATTATACGGCGAAACGCTATACCAAAAACGGATGTACGAAGATTATTCGCACAGAAGTCAATGGCAAAGGCTGTATAAAGAACAAAAAGGGCGTTGTGGATTATGTCAGTTACCTATCACAAAAGAGACAGGTTGGCATGACCATCATATTATATACCGTGTACATGGGGGAGATAATAAGCTGGAAAACAGAATATTATTACACCCTGTATGTCATACTAAAGTTCATGCGCTAAAGTTAGACGTATTGAAACCGACTTAGCAATAAGTTAATAGAAAGGCTTGAGCTGTATGCGGAGAAATTCGCTCGTACAGTTTAGGGGGCGGCGACACAGTAATGTGTCGTTGCTACCCGACGATGGGCGAAATATAACGCCCATTTTTTGCATTATTCAAATGAGGAATTCAACAATGGCAAATATTCATCCCACCGATATTCTCTAATCGGCATAGGATTAGCATTTTTAAAATATAAAACTAACGCAGGTTTAATACCATTCCAATCATCAACAAATTCATACCTAACAAGATCGCCATTCTTGATTAACTTCTTCGCTTTCGCGTGATAATTAAAGTAGCTCATAGTTAATATTGATATATATTATGATCGCCAAATTGAAAAATAAATGAACTCAATAAAATAGAAAAAATGATTAATTTAAATGGAGGCGCGTCCCGGAGTCGAACCGAGGCAGACGAATTTGCAACCAAAATATCATTATAAATCAATTAGTTGAAAAACAACTTAGAATATACAATGCTTTTTTCCAAGTTTTCCATCGTTAAATATCAATAAGTTATCCCTTTATATTCTTGCATATTCTAACACTTTTAGCAGCCTTTTTCTCAAAATTACATATCAAAAAAACAATCAAAATAAAATACATCAAATAAATTTCATTTTAGCTAATCATAGTAACAATAAACTATACAATGACGCTGTTGAGTATTGTAAGTTGAATATTGATGGTGTTTTGCTAATGCGTTAGATATGTTAGACTTTAAATTTTAATAAATGGTTTTATTATGTCGAATTTAGCTATTAATAAAAATTTAACTTCCTCTGGATCTAGAATTGATTCAATTGATTTCATTCGTGCAATCAGTTTTTTGATGATTGTTGCAGGTCATTTTGTTGGCACATTGTCACAACACGGAGTTGATCATGATTATTTTCATAAATATTATTTGGGTGGAGTTGGAGTTTCTTTTTTTATTATTACTTCAGGTGCTTCACTATACATTTCAACAAAAAACAAATTTGATTTAACAGTTTATATAAAAAAAAGAATTGCAAATATTTATCCTTATTTTTGGATTTGTTATATTTTTGTCGCTGTTTTTTTATTTTTATCCTTCTCAACAGTTTGCTTAGGAGATGACCCTGCCAGACTTCTAATAACATTTTTAGGATTAGATGGGTACTTAGGTTCAACCGTTCCAAATACTTATTATTTGATTGGCGAATGGTTTACCGGTTTTATACTTCTTACATATGTATTATTCCCATTCGTTCTTTGGTTAAAGAATAAAAATATTTATATTGCAATCACGATCATTATTATTTCATCTTTGATTGCCATTCAAAATACACATTATATAGTTGAGCATTTTCTTTTATGGAATAACGATCCCTTTTGGAACCCTATCTCTAGACTACCAGAAATTTTACTTGGGGTGCTTACTATTGATCTATTATTGTTGAAAAACAAAAAAGCAAATTTCTTTACAGCACTTATAGCATTACTGTATATCATAATTGTTATTACATTTATAGAAAAGCACTACAGGACATATAATATGTGGGGAATTAGCATGTGGGCAATGACATTTGTCATAATTTGCTGTCTGTATGAAAATATAATAATCCCCAAAGCAATTAAAAAAATCATATTATTTTTCTCAGAATATTCATTCGTGGCATTTTTACTACACCACCAAATAATATATTATCTGGTATCAAAGATACAGTTTCATGAATTCAATAGATTTCAGTTTTTTTATTTTTATGTAGTTATAGTTTTACTGTGTTATTTTTTAGCGTATTTAATAAAACCAATTGGAGACAAGCTAAAAAGAAAAATACTGGAAATTTAAACAAGTGTAGAGCTAACGCTCTACTTTTATTGTTGGTTTTCCACCTTTATCTATAATAATTTCATACCCCATTGATTTTTTCTCAACAAATCTTTATATTCAGATTGTGTTATTTCAACAACATCGTCTGGGATATTAGTATGTATAACGTCAAAATAAAATCCCATGGTTGATTTACTAAAATATATTTTTATGTTAATGCCCTATGATTTCGTAATGAATAGTCGGAACATATCTGTAACTACCACCTAAAAAAGTACAGCCAAAAAGTAGAAAATTCTCTATGATAAAAGTAAAAGAGGATTCAATTATGAAAAAAAAGACTGAACATCAAATCGTATCTATTTTAAAAGAAACTGAAGCATGTATTCCTGTCAAGGAGCTCTGTCGTAAATATGGCATGGGTAATTCAACTTTCTATAAATGGCGAGAAAAATACGGCGGTATGGAAACTTCAGACATCAAACGTCTAAAAGAACTAGAAGCGGAAAACCTTAAGCTTAAACAGATGTTTGCCGAACTGAGCTTAAAATCCCAGCTTCAGGAAGAAATCATAAAAAAGCTTTAGTGCCACAAAGGTATGTAAAACGTGGGCACAGACGATACAAAAAAATCATTCAGTCATTATTACGATGAGTTGTGCCATTGTAGTGTAAATACCCAAAACTTAGTACATAACTCATGTAGAAAATCATGCTGCTTGTTTTAGTGTTTTATACTCAATCGGTGTCATGTTATTTAATGCCTGATGTGGTCTTTCGGTGTTATAAACCGTTAACCATTCTTCAGTTATTCTCCTTGCTTGCGCTAAGTTGTTAAAAAGATATAAATCGAGCACTTCAGTGCGATAGGTACGATTAAATCGTTCAATATAGCCATTTTGATATGGACTACCGGGCTGGATATAATCAATGGTTATACCATGTAATTTAGCCCAGTTGGTAAAGGTTTTTCTTGTAAATTCTGGCCCATTATCGACCCGTATTTTAATGGATACCCATGATATTCGG
Organism: Gilliamella sp. HK2; assembly: GCF_001690265.1. Taxonomy (NCBI): domain Bacteria; kingdom Pseudomonadati; phylum Pseudomonadota; class Gammaproteobacteria; order Orbales; family Orbaceae; genus Gilliamella; species Gilliamella sp. HK2. Next base: position 3,019 of record NZ_LZGV01000014.1, on the reverse strand, counting down.
CCAGTTTATCTAAGTAACGGGTAATCCTTCCTGCTGGTAAACTTACTGCAATATCAATACCTAACGCCTCACGATTAAAGTCATCGATAAAATTGAATGTTCTAAAGCGGCGTTGATTACGGCTACTGTCATTCATAAAATCCATTGACCAACATTCACCTTGTTTATTGGGGACTAATAACCTTTCTGGGTATCTTGGAGGAATGTGTTTTTTACGCTTTACCCTGAGATTAAGCTTTAATTTACAATACACCCGATATACCCGTTTATGATTCCATTGATAGCCGAGCTTTCTGATACGATTAAAACATTTAGGAAAGCCCTAGCGTAAATGCCTATCTGTGATAGCATTCAATACTGAAACAATCACCGAATCATCCTGTAACTTAGATTGATAATAGTAAGCACAACAGCTTAAGCCAACAATAGCACAACTCATAACAATAGTAACCGAATGATTTTGTTGTAGTTGCTGTGCCCACGTTTTACGTGCCTTGGTGGGCACTAAAGCTTTTTTATGATTTCTTCCTGAAGCTGGGATTTTAAGCTCAGTTCGGCAAACATCTGTTTAAGCTTGCGGTTTTCCGCCTCCAGCTCCTTCAAGCGTTTGGTATCCGACGTTTCCATACCGCCGTATTTTTCTCGCCATTTATAGAAAGTTGAATTACCCATGCCATATTTACGACAGAGTTCTTTAACGGGAATACCTGCCTCTGCTTCTTTTAAAATAACTACGATTTGATGTTCAGTCATTTTTTTCATAATTAAATCCTCTTTTACTTTTATCATAGAGAATTTTCTACTTTTTGCTGTACTATTTTAGGGGATAGTTACAATATAACGCCCATTTTTGCATTATTCAAATGAAGAATTCAACAATGGCAAATATTCATCCCACCGATATTCTCTAATCGGCATAGGATTAGCATATTTTAAAATATAAAACTAACGCAGGTTTAATACCATTCCAATCATTAACAAATTCATACCTAGCAAGATCGCCATTCTTGATTAACTTCTTCGCTTTCGCGTGATAATTAAAATAGCTCATAATTAATATTGATAATGTTATAATTGCTAAATTGAAAAATAAGTGAAACTAAATAAAAAAATGATTAACATAGATGGAGGCGCGTCCCGGAGTCGAACCGAGGTAGACGGATTTGCAATCCGCAGCATGGCCACTCTGCCAACGCGCCTTAGTGGTCTGTCTGAATAGGCTGTAAATAGTAGCACTGCCTTGAATAATCGTCAAGATTAAATAGATTATAATTACAGCAATCACGTTGTTTTTAACTTATTTTTTTATAACCTAATTATTCGTGGCAAAAAATTTAGTGGTTCAATATATTTAAATAAAAATAATCTTCAAAGTTAATTAATAATAATTACAGGATTATAAGAATGATATAAATAATAAAAGTTAAAAAATATTCCTTATGTTATCAAATAACTTTAAGCTGTTATCTCAATTATCAGTTAAACACTCAAATTAAGACTAGAGAGCTAGATAAAACATAGTATTAATTATTGAAAGCAATAAAGATAATTAGAAATAATACTTTTATTAGGCTTTAATATTTTTTAAATGATGAATTTTTCATTGTACTGTAAAGAGCTGAAAAGAAGTTTAGTCTCTCAACAAAAAAATCAAAAATAAAATTAATATAATATCTGATCGTTTTTATAAAAAACTAAGTTTTATCCTCCTCTAAAGGCTAGTGTCGGTTTATTCTACACTAGAATAAACCGATAACTAATCATATACAAAAATAATAACAGAAACTTACACTTAAAATATCTTACCCAAAATTTTTAATATGTATTGTTATTCTATGATTAAATCCTCTTTTGCTTTTATCATAGATAATTTTCTACTTTCTTGACTTGCCAAGTTTAAAATCGCACTTCACGTTTTTATGCAAGGCTTACATAAAATAATTATATAAAAATAAAATAGTTAATTTATCATTCTAAATGATTATAAATGGTGCAAGGCAAGATTATCTGAAAGTGGATAGACCACACTAAATCATACAACTTTTTAAGAGGTAAGGAAAACTTATTACAACTAAAAAGGAGCTAGAACAATAATGAATAAGATTAAAGGAACAAGGCGAACATTCAATGATGATTTTAAACACCAAATGGTCAGTTTTTATTAAAACGGTAAATCAAGTAGTGAAATCGTTGCAAAATATAATTTGACTTCATCAGCTTTGGATAACGCAAGTCAGCCAAAGTGGCTCATTTAAAATAAAAGATAATCACAGTCCGCAAGAACAATGGTTGATTGCTTTGCGCAAAGCGCTTAAGCAACACCGTGTGGAAACGATAAGCACTGATAATGGGGCGAATAACTATTCTAAACGCAAAACGACATCGTTATAGCGCAACAAAACTATATATTATCAAGTTATTATGCTTATTGTTAGTGTAAATTGAATAAACAAAAATCAGTAAGACTTTATGTAGTTAAAATAGTGATGCTGTTTAACCAAAGCTATCATTCTTATGGTACAAGGCGAATTCGTTTTGATTTGCAAAACGAGAATATTTAGGTATCACGTCGTTATATTACTTGGGAGATGAAATCCTTTATTACTCGTATCAAAATACACCGTTAAACATTATAAATTTCACGATACAGAAGTGAATGAAACATCCACAAAGAATTATTGGCAACAGTAATTCTTTGTGGATGATAAAAAGCAAATTGTTGTCGCGGATTTAACTTATATTCGAGCTAACCAACGTTGGCATTATTTATTGTGTTTTAGTGAATTTATCCAATATGCAGATTGCCATCATGTTGGTAAACATAAAACGGCAGAGCTTGTCATGTTAGCATTAAGCCAAATTAAACAACCATTATCGAAATTGGATTTATTTCATTCAGATCGAGGTGAAAAGTTTGATAATCGGCTATTGGAGGATTGTTTTAAGGCATTTAATATCACGCATTCATTAAGCAAGAAAGAGGGTTTTTATGACAATAAGGTAGCCGAAGCGACATTGA